>JAJYKC010000168.1 GCA_021788955.1 Acidobacteriota bacterium | reverse complement strand
TGGTGAAGCAGGTCACCGCGCTCGTCCCGGCGCGGATGCGCGCCACCGGCCTGGCGCTCTGTTCGGCGACGGTCTTCGGCCTCGGCAACATGGTCGGCTCGCAGCTCGCGGGCTGGGGCCACGACCTGCTCTTGGCTGCCTTCCAAAGCACGAAGTCCCGCGCGTCGTCTTTTTCGTATTCGTCGACATCTACACGCGCGCCGGGCCGTATGCCCCCGAAGTCGCTGTGCGATAGCTTGCCGTATTCGGGGAAGTTCGAGATCCGGTAATAGACGGAACCGTCGCTTGAGTATGTGTATCCCTTGGCGCTAAGCTGCCCGATCAAATCCGCCATCTCGCCGATGTGATCGGTAGCCTTGGCGATCCGTTCGGGCCGCTCGAGGCGCAGGCGCGCGGTATCTTCGAGAAACGCTTTGGTATAAGCCTCCGTGTATTCGAAGATCGTTTTGCCTTCGGCCGCGGCGTTGCGGATGATTTTGTCTTCCACGTCGGTGATATTCATCACGTGGTCGAGTTTCCAGCCGTGCGAGCGAAGCCAGCGCCGCAGCAGGTCCTGGAACGTGAATGTGCGTAGGTTACCGATATGCGCGTAGTTGTAAACGGTTGGGCCGCACGTGTACATACGCACGGTGTGGCCGTCGGCCGGGACAAAGTCCGCGACGCGCTGTGTGAGCGTGTTAAATAGACGCAAAGCCATGCTGGTGAAACTATCATCGTATCGCGGATGCCTTGACCCGCCGCCGTCGTGCGGGAAACTCTGCGTGATACTATAAAGGGGTCCTTCCGAAGTTAGCCGCTCCATCCGGACGGCAAAGTTTCGAAATCGTAAAATCACGGGAGTTTGCCGCTAGTTCTTTATGCCAACGCAGCAGAAAAAGGTTCTGGCCGTGGTGGACGATCTGCTGTTCACCGTAAAGATCAACGACGCCGCGAAGCGCAATGGCCTCGAGGCGGTTTTCCTCAAGTCGGCGGAGGATGTCGTCGCGCAGGCGAAAGAGAAGCCCCTGATGCTCATCGTGGACCTCAACTCGAACTCCGTCGATACGGTTGAGCTCATCCACACTCTGCGCACGAATGAGGAAACGCGCCGCATGAACATCCTCGGATTTCTTTCCCATCTTCACGGCGAGTTGAAACAGAAAGCGCAGGAGGCCGGCGCGACTCTGGTGATGACGCGGTCGGCGTTTTCCACGAACCTGCTTCAAATTCTGAAGCGCCACACGGGAAATCTGTAAGGCGCGCGGGGGCGCGTTATTGACCCACGAGCCGCTGGACCGCCTCGAGTTCCTTACCTGCGTCGGACCATTTTCCTGCCGCGACGAGTTGGCGATAGCGCTCCAGATGCTGGCGAATCTCGGCGATGCGCGGGTCGGGTCCGGTCGACGGCGCGGGCGGCGCACCAGGCTGCACCGGAGTTCCGGGAGCGGCTTCCGGCGGAAGCGCCTGTTCGCCCATCTGCTGCGCCAACTGAGCCAGTGCCTCGTCGTAGGTGTCCCGGTAGATAAGCGTATTGCCCATGATAATCACCACTTTCTTCAACTGGGGCATCTTAGCCTGCGCGGCCTGGATATAAATCGCCTCGACGTAAAGGATCGTATTGCCGACGGGAAGCACCAGCATCTGCCCATGGAGCACCTGGGAGCCTTGCTGATTCCAAAGCGTCAGGTCCTTGGAGATGTTCTGGTCCTGATTGATTAACGCTTCCACCTGGCGCGGTCCGTAGAAGATCTGCTGGCGGGGGAGTTCCAGGAACTGCATTTCGCCCAGGTGCTCACCATCGCAGCGCGCCATCATCAGTCCGATCAGATTCTCGCGGTCGCGCGGCGTGAACGGCAGCATCAGCAGGAACTCCGCCTGGTTCTCGCCGGGCAGCGAGGCGACGACATAATTGGGTGGGACGAACTGCGCCTGATTGTCGCCGCCGGTATCCTTGGCGATGTCCCAGGCGTCCGAGCGGCTATAGAAAATCTCCGGATCGCGCACGTGGTACATCCGGTAGATATCGGCCTGCAGCCGGAACATCTGTTCCGGATAACGCGCGTGCCGCCGCAGATCGGCTGGCATCCTGGAGGCGGGCTCGAACAAAGCGGGGAATAAGTTGCGGTAGGCGCGGAGCAGCGGGTCGTCTTCGTCGAAAACGTAAAGATGCGCTGTGCCGTCGTAGGCGTCCACCGTGGCTTTCACCGAGTTGCGAATGTAATTCACGTTGCCTACGCCGTCCAGCGTCACTTCTTTCGAATAGGGATGCGCGTCGGAGGTCATGTAGCCGTCGACCATCCAGACGAGCTTGCCGGAGCCGGTGATTACAAGATAGGGGTCGCTGTCCCAGGCGATGAACCCCGCCAGCGTGTTCAGGCGGTTCGCGACGCCGCGGCGGATCATCATCCGGCTTTCCGGAGTCAGGTAACTGGTGAGCAGGATATTCCAGTCCGCCTCGGCCAACGAAGCCGCCAAGCGCATTCCGAATGAAGAAACCGGGATGCCGCCGGCGCCGGAGTAGCGGGTATGCACGACGTCGTTGCCTACCGGGTAGTTGAATTCGGGTTGCGCCGTGCGGACAAATACCGGCTCGTGAACCGACTCGCCGTAATAGATCTCCGGACGTGTTAACTTGAGCCCGCTTATGCTCACCACAGGGGGAGCGTCTTTGATGAACAACACCGGGGAACCATCGGGCGCGATGCTCTTGGCTTCAGCCATCACGAGGCCGTAGCCATGCGTGTAGATGAACGCCGGGTTGATCCATTGGTTGGCGGCGTCGCCAAGGGCGCCGACGTCGATTTCGCGCGGCGTCAGAAGTACCTGGCGCAGTTGGCCGTCCAGCGTGTAGCGGTCCGCATCGATGGAGGTGTAGACGTAGGGCCGCAAGGGCTGCAACTGCGTCACGGCGGCGTGAAACGCGCGCCAGTCCCAGAGACGGACGTTGTCGAGCAGCGGCTTATTCGCAGCGAGGTCGATTTTGGCCTCGGTGCGGGCGTCGAATGTTACGTCCTTCGCTTTCCGGTTCAAGCCGAAAGCCGTCCGGGTCGCGTCGATGTGCCGCTGAATGTAGGGGCGTTCGATCGACACTTCGCTCGGCTTCACATAAGTCTGCGAAACAATGCCCGGTACCACGGCGCGCAGCAATAATGCCGCGGGAAACAGCAGCAGCCAACGGAAACGCCCCATCAGCAGGCCAGCGGCGCCGATCAGGCAGGTTGCCGCCAGCACCCAGAGCAGCGGCAGAACCACATTTGAGTCCACGTAGTCCATGCCGGTGAGGAAGGCATGCGTCGACAGCAAGAGCCCGTAGCGGTCGAGCGAATAGCGGATCGCCACAAAGAGCAGATAAACCGCGCCGCAGCTACGCAGGAAGCGGGAGGAAAGCGCGTCCGCCCAATGTATGCTCGACAGGTCGATCACCCCGCCGCGCCACATCAACGGCAGTGATGAACCCAGGCGCCACAAGCGCGATGTCAGCCAGTAGATCAGCGCCGACAGCAGAGCAACGCCCTCGGCGAGCGTGAGCGCCATCGAATAGAAGGGCAGTTCAAACAGGTAAAAGGCCAACGGATTGCCGAACGCCGGATCCTTCCATTCGGCGGCTCCGCCGGCGAGGCCCCGGCCGCCGAAGTAGCGCACGGCGGTCCAGGAGTCCATCGTCGCAAGCGCGGTGATTGCCGCTACGACCAGCAGGGCCACGGCGATGATCTTGGCGTAAAGCGGATGCCGGCCCATGCGATCTCCGGCCGACTTCATCCCGGCCATGTGCGCGGCGAAAAAGGCGATGTAGGCGACGATCGTCGCGACAACGATGGGGACGGTCCCGTAGATCAGGGTGTTGAACCAGGTGGAGAGCTGACCCATCTCGCGCCACCACTCGAAGTCGATCAGGTATCCGGCGGCGGTTCGGGCAAAGATGGCCACCAGGATCACCGCGGCCACCAGAAGAGGCAGCAGGCGCCGGCGTTTGTGAGCGCTCTCGATTTGTGGGAAGGGCAAGGGGATGTCCTTCTGAAGTCTACTCTAGTTCAGTTGCCAAACGATGGAACCCTCTACGATCGCCGCCACCGGGCCGCCGGTGAACTCGTGCCCGTGGAACGGCGTGTTGCGGCTTTTCGACAGAGAGCGGTTGACGTCGTAAGTCCAGCGCCTGTCCGTGTCGAATATGGTTACGTCGCCGGGCGAGCCGGGACGCAGCGCGCCGCGATCCAGGTTGAGAATCCGCGCCGGTCCGGTTGTGAACAACTCCACCATGCGCGCCAGGCTGATGCGGCCGGAGTGAACCAGTTTTTCGAGCGCCAGGCCAAGCGCCGTCTCCAGACCCAGGATGCCGAAGGGACACTGCTCGAACTCCTGCATTTTCTCGCTGCCTGGATGCGGCGCGTGGTCGGTGGCGATGGCGTCCACCGTGCCCGAAACAATTCCGTCAACAAGTGTTTCAATATCGCGGGCGTCGCGAAGCGGCGGCTTCATTTTGAAGTTGCTGTCGTAGGGAATAATGTCCGCGCCGGCAAGCGCGAAGTGATGCGGCGTTGCCTCGCAGGTTACCGCCAGGCTGCGGCTCTTGGCGAATTTCACCATTTCCACCGAGCGCGAGGACGAGATGTGCGCGACATGGAACCGCGCCCCGGTCAGTTCCGCCAGCAAAATGTCCCTGGCAACCATGACGTCTTCCGATGCCGCCGGAATGCCTCGCAATCCGAGGCGGACGCTCTGAACGCCCTCGTTCATGTCGCCGCCGGCGCTGAGGTTGAGGTCCTCGCAGTGTTCAATGACGGGCAATCCGAGGGCGGCCGCGGTTTCCATGGCCCGGCGCATCAGGCGGGCATTCATGACCGGCTTGCCGTCATCGGAGATGGCCACGGCGCCGGCCTCGCGCATGGAGCCGATCGAGGCAAGCTCTTCGCCCATGCTGCCCTTGGTGATGGCGCCGATGGGGAACACGTTGACCTTGGCGAGCCGCCTGGCCTGTCCTGTGATGTAGCGCGTCACGGTGGCGTTGTCGTTCACCGGCGCGGTGTTCGGCATCGGGCAGATGGAGGTGAAGCCGCCGGCAGCGGCGGCGCGCGAGCCCGTTTCAATTGTCTCTGCGTGCTCGAACCCCGGCTCGCGCAGATGGACGTGCATATCGATAAAGCCGGGCGCCACGATGCAGCCTCGCGCATCGAACTGCCCGGCCCCGGACGCATCCAGGTCCTTTCCGACGGCCACGATTTTCCCGTCTTCGATTGCGACGTCAGCCTCGCCGTCCCATCCCGACGCCGGGTCGATCACCCGGCCACCCCGCACGATGAGCCTTGCCATCGTCTAGCTCCTCTCCAGTTCACACAGCGCACAACGCAGCGAGGCGCGGCGTTTCCTGGTCAAATCGAGCGCGCCTCGCGCTGTGTGCTCAAAATCCTTTCGAGTACGGCCATGCGCACAGCGATGCCGTTTTCCACCTGGTTCAGAATCGCGGAACGCTGGGAATCGGCGACCTCGGAGGATATTTCCCTGCCGCGATTGATCGGCCCCGGATGCATCACGATCGCGTGCGGCTTGGCCAGTTCCAGATGCTCGAGGCGGAGGCCATAAAACTGGAAGTACTCTCCGGCCGGAAACGCGGGTTCATGCTGCCGCTCGAGCTGCACCCGCAGCATCATAATGACATCGGCATCGCGAATCGCTTCGCGGATGCCGTGGGCAATTTCGACTCCCGGAGCGAGCGCCGTCAACTCCGGCGGCACCAGCGGCGCCGGTCCGCACAGCACGATGCTGGCGCCGAACTTCGACAGCAGGTAGACATTCGAGCGCGCGACCCGGCTGTGGGAGATATCTCCGATTATCGCCACGCGCAGCCCTTCCAGGCGCATGCCGCGGTCGAGGATCGTGCGCGCGTCGAGCAGCGCCTGCGTCGGATGCTCGTGCGTGCCGTCGCCGGCGTTCACGATCGGGGTTTCGGCGAGATGGCGGGCCAGGAAGTGCGGCGCCCCGGATGCCGCGTGCCGCATCACGATTGCGTCCGGCCGCATCGCGTTTAGCGTGTTCAACGTGTCCACCAGCGACTCGCCCTTCGACACGCTCGACGCCGAGGCGGTGATCGAAACGGCTTCGGCGCCCAGACGCCGGGCGGCGATTTCGAAGCTTGTGCGCGTCCGGGTGGAGGCCTCGAAGAACAGGTTCACGACCATCCGGCCTCGCAGAATGTCTTTA
>JAJYKC010000167.1 GCA_021788955.1 Acidobacteriota bacterium | reverse complement strand
GAACCGGTCCGAAATGTAGCGGTGGCTAAGCGTCGCCGCCGCCACCAGGGAGGTGTCCTTAATCCGCACGCCGTGGTGAACTTCGTACCGCTCGCGCAGCCCGCGCAGGATCGAGATGGTATCTTCGACGCTCGGCTGGTCGACCAGGACGGTCTGGAAGCGGCGTTCGAGCGCGGCGTCCTTTTCGATGTACTTACGGTATTCGTCCAGCGTGGTAGCGCCGACGCACTGCAGCTCGCCGCGGGCGAGCATCGGTTTGAGTAAGTTCCCGGCGTCCATGGCGCCTTCGGCCTTCCCGGTGCCGACCACGGTGTGTAACTCGTCAATAAAGAGGACGATCTGGCCCTGGGAGGTCTGAACCTCTTTGAGGACCGCCTTCAGCCGCTCCTCGAACTCGCCCCGGAATTTCGCGCCCGCGATCAGCGCGCCCATGTCGAGCGACACCACGCGCTTCTCCTTCAGTCCTTCGGGCACGTCGCCGCGCACAATGCGCTGGGCGAGGCCCTCGACGATGGCGGTTTTGCCCACGCCCGGCTCGCCAATTAAGACGGGGTTGTTCTTCGTGCGGCGGCTCAGCACCTGGATCACGCGGCGGATTTCCTCGTCGCGCCCGATCACCGGGTCGAGCTTTCCCTGTCCGGCAAGTTGAGTGAGGTCGCGGCCGTACTTCTCGAGTGCCTCGTAAGTGGCCTCGGGGTTCGGCGTAGTTACTCGTTGGCTGCCCCGTACTTCCTGCAGAGCGCGCATCAGCCGCTCGCGGTTCAGCCCGGTTTCGCGGAACATCTTTCCCACCGGACCGGAGTCCGACGCCCCGGCCAGCAGCACGTGCTCGACGCTAATGTAGTCGTCCTTCAGCCGCTTGGCCTCGTCCTCGGCCACGGTGAACAGCTTCTGCAGCCGGGGGCTGACGTAGATCTGCCCCGCCGGCGCGCCGGTTGGCGTGGTGACCTGCGGAATCTTGTCCAACTCCCGCTCCAGGATCTGCTTGAACGCGGCCAGCGGAACGTCGGCGCGGTTCAGAATGGACGGCGCCAGCCCGCCTTCCTGGTTCGCCAGAGCAAGGAACAGGTGTTCGACGTCGACCTGCTGATGATTCCGCCGCAGGGCGATCGACTGCGCGTCCTGGATCGCGGCTTGAAGTTTTTCGGTGGTACGGTTTAGGTCCATGGGATGCGGCCTGTCAGGATCTTAGTGTTTTACTATCAACTATGCTCAGCATAACACCATAATAGGGTCACTACAAGTGGCTCATGGTACGACGGTGCCACTCGGATTTACGCCCGTGCGTCATTCATGAGCAATTTCTCTCATGAAATGAACTGGTTACGAGCATGACGCACGAATGACGCACGGACCGTCACCCTTCCGCAGCCTGCGTGGCGTTGGACGGGCGCCGGGATCGTTAGGATGCTAGCAGGCCCGCGACGACACGGCTGAAGGTTTCGCAGGTATCCTCATGAATCTACGCCGGAGGTTCGATCGAAGCCGCCTGTGACCGAAGTTCCGGTGATCCATCAGGTGAGCATACGTCGACACCGGCGGCCCGGACAGAACGGGTTCAACGGGCCTTCGTCAGTAACCGCACGGCGAGGCCACATTCCAAGCTTCCCCGAAAGCGCGCACATCTCCTTTAGTGCTATACTCAAACACAGTCGCCCGGACGGGCCTGTGGCGCAGTTGGGAGCGCGCTTCCATGGCATGGAAGAGGTCGTGAGTTCGAATCTCACCAGGTCCACCAAATTCCTCAAAAACTAGCGCCCACGAGTTGTTTGTGGCCGCTCCGGAGTCCATTTGGACTCTAATTTTGGAGGCCACGCCGCTACATCGGTCTCTAGCCCTGTGCTAAGAGGGAGAAAACAGTGACCGACGTAGATCACTCGCGGCGAGCGCCTGAAGCGAACGGCAAGCCGGAAATAGGACGGGGGAGATCAAACCGCTGCCAGAGACTTCGCCATCGCCACCAGAAGCACCCCCGATTCTAGCGGCAATGCTGATCTCCAAGATCATCCAATAAACGGCGGCGCCCTACGCCTTAATCGGGATCGGCGCAGCGATTTGGACTTGCACGGGAGTGTAGATGTTCACGTCACCGTTCACTGCCCGGATAGAGACGATCAATGCATAGCGAACGCTTCGCCCGTAGCGCAGGTGGCTGGGATTCTCTTTCCACCATCCACCGATAGGGTAGACTCCGATCGCGGAGCGCTCCGCGAGCTCGGCGGCGGTGCCGCGCCAGAAATCGGAGTGTGTGGAGCCGAGGTCACGTAACCGGCCGCCCAAGACCCAATTGTCGGGCCCGGCGTCCATGGCCTCGATTCCCGCTTCTTCGGCGGCTACAGCGGCATTTATCCGTTGGCGGAAGTTGTCGACGCTCTCCAGCGCCCGCTTGACGGCAAACCGGAGGCCATGGGATGCGTAACGGTGTCTGCGCAACCAGCCGCGTTCACCGGGATTCGGCTCGATGAAATATGAAAGCGTGACGCGCAACTTGACTTCGGTTTCCGCCAACTGCTGCAGCTCGGCTCGTGGCCAGGGCAACTGATGGAGGTTCATGTAACGGCTCTTGATCCTTCCGTCTGTGTCGTCCTTCCAAAGTGGCTGGAGTTCGTCCTCTGCGATCAGCGTCAGATCGTTCAGAGTACTCAGGACCGCGCGCTCGTAGCTGGGAACACCATATCCATACTTTCGAAGAACGGCTCGCTTTTGCTGCTCTGACCCGGCGGCATCGAGCTGCTGTTTCATCGCAGGGGTCCACTCCGCCGAATGAACCATGAGCGCCCGGATGGTTTCTGGCCAGCGATCGGGAACAGCCGCGATGATCCTGCCAGCCAGATTCCCAGCCATCGCAGTTGCCGCGCTCGTGTCGCGGAAAATATCGAAGTGCCGCGTGGTAGGATCACGATACGTTGTCAAGAGACCAAGGTCATCCGGGCAATCGGACTGGTCACCAAGTGCCGCCCAATTTCCGCCCTCGAGAACGACGTCAGGCTTAAGGGGCCACTTCTTTTCCCATGAGACCGAGGTGCGGCTCGACGGCGACAAGTCGCCCGCTGGTGCAATCGGCTGCCAACCGGCATAGGTTGGATCGATAAGAGTAGTCTTCTCGGTATAGGCGCCAACCGTGATCGCATTCCAAGACTGCGCGGGATTTTCGATTGGCTCCGTCTCGTTCCGAGCCGGATAGCCATTGCTCGAAATCTGATCGCGGACGTTCCCGGCCGAGATCAACACCAATTTTGGTGTCGTCTCGACACCGAAACAGATCTGATCAACGGCCGCCGACCAGGACGAGGGGCGGCCGAGGTTGGTTCCCAGCCCGCTGGTCACCGCCATGCACACCGCGCGCCACCGGCCTGGCGCTTGAACTTCGGCACGCGCGATGGATTCGCGCGTAATCGCGCCGTACAACCGCGGGTCGTTCTGCCCCTGGTCCGGAAGCACCTTCACAGACTCCAGCCGGTGTGTCAGATGAACTGGGCTGTTCTGCGCTATCAAAGGGGTCAAGTCGCCGTAAAGGGCAGTACCGGCCATGTTCGTTCCATGGCCGTGGCTGTCACCGCCCATCCAGGCGGGATCGTAGGCATGGACGTCGTTGGGATCGAGAGCGGGAGCAATCAATGGATGGGCTTGCGTTACACCGGTATCAAGAACACAGACGGCAATATCCTGACGCTCCGGATTGACAAGCCGGCCAACCAGATCCGCGGCTGCTGCCGCCTGTTCCACGTTGGACCACCGAATGAATTCGGCCGGGCTATCCTTTGCGCGACGCAGCTCTGCAATGGCGTCACTATTCAGGAAGAGACGTGCGATCGTGATTTCGGTGCCGAAAACCAAACGAACTTCACGATCAGGGAACACGAGGCGTTGCTGTTGAACAGGAATTTCAAGTCGTTGCGCGACGGCGTCGAAGGTTTCCGCATGGCCCTGTCGAATCCAAACTTCCCACCAAACCTGTTGCTCCGCGTCGGGCAGTAATGCTGGGTCGTCTGTAAAGAGCGAACGCACTGCGGCAAGCGCAATGTTCTCAATGCGGGCGATTAGAGCCTCATTCTTCGGCTTGCCCTTCTTGGTCTGCTCCGCTCGATACGCGTCGATCTTCTTCAGGAAGTGATCCGTGGCTGAATCGGGAACAAACACCGTCGCCAGCACAGGACTTCCCTCTGCGGCTTGACGGACGGCCACAAGCTCGATGTGCTTGGTTCTGTTCTCAAGCAGCTCAACTGCTTCTTCCGAGCCCGGAGGGATCTCGAAATCGAAGTAGAGCCCTGGTGTGCCTGCGGCTATGTTGGGATCCCGTTCCTGGCGTCGCACACGGCCCGCCGCGAACGCCCCTTCGAGCGCGATCCGAAGCGCTTCAGCGTGTCCCGCGCGATCGCGCTGCGGCAATGGAAGTGCACCTGCCCGGCGTTTACTCGTATATGGCTCGGCCTGGCCGCTTCCCCGCAAGTAGAGGTGCGGCAACTCGCGGGGGAATTCAGCCATCTAGGCGGGATGCCGCCTTTCGTTCCTGAGTGGCAGCCAATAGGGAATCGGTTGTTACCGCAGTCGATCCGTTCAAGACGGCCCACTTGGCGGCGTCTTCACTTGCGCGCGCCAAGTCTGCATGGCTCAGCCCGCTCACAGCCGGAAGGATTCGTGTCCATTCGATGTCGGCCGCCTGGAAGATGGCCAGCTTACGTTCCATGATCTGCTGGGCAACGCCAGAATCGGGTAGCTGGTATTCAACGACATCGTCGAAGCGCCGGAACAACGCGCGATCCAGTAATTCTGGATGGTTTGTAGCGGCGATGATCAGGCTTACCGAAGTGTCTTTCTCAAGTAATTGCAGGAAAGAATTCAACACTCTGCGGATTTCGCCCACGTCATTCGGTTGATTGCGATGGGCGCCCAGAGCGTCAAACTCGTCGAAGAAATATACGCCTTCCGTCTGTCGAATCGCTTCAAAGACCAAACGTAGCTTGGCCGCTGTTTCGCCCATGAACTTCGAGATCAGGCCCTCAAGCATGATCGTGAAGAGCGGGAGGTGCAACTCTCCGGCCAGCGCGGATGCCGTCATCGTCTTGCCCGTGCCCGGCGGCCCGATGAGCAAGAGCTTCCTGCGGGGATGCAACCCGTGTTCTCGAAGCTTCTTCTGTTGTCGATGCTCCAGCAGCACGCGACACAGTCGCTCCGACAATGCTTCGGGTATCGCCATGTCGCTGAGCCGGACGGTGGGTGTCTGAACGGACAAGACATTGGCGAGTTCGCCGCGCGGTTCGAGGACGATCAACTGGCCAGCGCGAGCGCGGGCAGCGGAAGAACGGCGTTTCGCTTCGTCGACCAGATCTCGAAGCTGTTGTGCGATCGAAGTGTGGCCTAGGCGAGCCTCATGTGCGGCCGCCTGCATCGCGACGGACAGGAACTCCTGGTCGTCGCCAGCAAGGTGGCTGCGCAGTAATGCGATCATGTGTTGGGCCGCGCTCATGGTTTGTATTCCTTAGGGGCGGAATCCGGCTGCTCTCTCCTCGCAAAGGTCCAGCTCATGTCCATCATACGCCAATGACGACACTTCACAAGCAATCTGTTCTGGCGCGCCCAACGGAGCCGCTGACCACAGATCACGTCGGGCCAAAGCGGTGGGCGCTAGCGATTCTGCATGTATAGGGAAAACTCTTGTCTTCGTCTCGCGTATCGTAATACGGGAACAAACAGAGGGCGGAAACGGCGGCGCGCGCGCGTGAAGGCACGTGAACTTCCAGGTCGTTATCGCGATGTGAATCCCGTCGAAGAGGGTCCAAACTGGGTCGAACTGCGATAAGATTCGCGAACTGGGACCAAACTGGGTCCAAAACGCGATATGCTAAGTCTTGTGTTTTTTGTCAGTGGTCGCTGTAAGTCATTCAAATGTCGGCCATGGCATGGAAGAGGTCGTGAGTTCGAATCTCACCAGGTCCACCAAAACAAAGCCCAATAAAACATATACTTACGAAAATGCTTGTGCGCTTCCACATCGCGGAAGAGGCACGCCAAGTCCATTTGGGGTCCAAATTTGGACTCCAGGCAGCGACTCTAGGCAGGGCGCTTCTAAACCCGTGTTCCTGTTCTCGCGTCGCGCCGCCATCGTAACAAGACCGCCATACATGCGCTCGGTTACGCAACCCTATAATGAACTTTCAGGTATCAACCGATGCCCCA
>JAJYKC010000166.1 GCA_021788955.1 Acidobacteriota bacterium | reverse complement strand
TGCGGGTCACGGGTTCTGGGGAGCGCTGTCGACGTGGGAGGACGGGAACAAGACGCGGTGGCTGCTGGCTCCGGCGTGGGGTCCTCCGGCGGAGAAGGGAATGAAGTTCCCGGCTAGTTACGGGGCCACCCCGGACGGCAGCGTAATGGCGTTCAAGGTCGTGGAAAAGGACGGGCGGGCGGAGCTCGATGCGGCCTGGATGTCGGAGAACATGGAGGTGCCCGAACCGGTGGCGATCGCCAACGGCGTTGTGTTTGCGTTGTCGACGGGAGAAAATGTTCAGCAAGTGGACAGCGAGGGCAACATCCTGAATTCGGTGCAGCGCGAGGCGGGGACGAAGGGGCACGCGGTGCTCTTTGCGCTGGACGCCGAAACCGGGAAAACACTGTATTCCAGCGGCGATGCGATCCACGGTTTTGCGCATTTCAGCGGGCTGGCGGTATCAAATGGACGGGTGTTTGCGGTAACCCATGACTCGACGGTTTACGCCTTTGGCTTAGGGGAGGAGAACCCATGAAGAGTGCGACACGATGGATGATGCTGGCGGCGCTGGTGGTGGGCGGCGCAGCGGCTCAGGATGTTCAACCGGGAAAGACGTCGCTGAAGGTGGGCGATATGGCGCCGGACTTCACGTTGACGGACACGAGCATGAAGCCGGTGAAGCTATCGGATTTCCGGGGGAAGAAAAACGTACTGCTGGCATTCTTTCCGGCAGCGTTCACGGGTGGTTGAACGATCGAACTCACGGCGATCCAGTCTGGAATCGCGAAATTTAACGCGGCTGATACGCAGGTGCTGGCGGTGAGCACAGATTTCAACCCGACGCTGGAGCACTGGAAGAAAGAGTTGCATGCGGATTATCCGATGCTGAGCGATCACATGCGGAAGGTGACGGCGATGTACGGGGTGCTGATTCCGTCGATGGGGATAGCAAATCGGGTGTCGTTCCTGATTGATACGGACGGCAAGATTACGGATATCTTTGAAAACAAAGAGGCGTTGGACCCGAGCGGGGCGTTGACGGCGTGCAGCCGGTTGAAGCATAAGAAGACCTAGCGGGCGTACTGAGGCGCTCGTGTAGACACCCTCGCTTAAAAACCGCTTTACATTCGGCCCTTGGTTTGCTAGGTTAGAAAAAGCGTCTTACGCGACAAACCCATCCCAATGGGAGGCGTTCCCCGATACGGGTCGCCGTCTGCACCAGTGAGGATATATGGCCACAGGAAAGAAATTCGAAGCTGCCGCGAAACAGGTTGAGCACCGTCCCTATGCGCTCGCCGAAGCGGTAACGCTCGTTCAGAAGATCAAGTTTGCAAAGTTCGATGAGACGGTAGAGGTGCATATGCGCCTCGGCGTCGATCCCAAGCACGCCGATCAGATGGTTCGCGGCACGGTGGTGCTGCCGAACGGACTGGGCAAATCGAAGCGCGTGGTGGTGATCGCTTCCGGCGATAAGCAGCGGGAGGCGACCGAAGCCGGCGCGGATTTCGTTGGCGGCGACGACATTGTTAACAAGATTCAGACCGAGAACTGGATCGATTACGACGCGGTGATTGCGACGCCGGACATGATGCGTTCGGTGGGGCGGCTTGGCAAGGTGCTGGGTCCGCGCGGCCTGATGCCGAACCCAAAGACCGGAACCGTGACGACGGACGTTGCCACGGCGGTGAAGGAAATCAAGGCCGGCAAGGTGGAGTTCCGTGTAGACAAGACGGGCGTGATCCACGCGCCGGTGGGCAAGGTAAGTTTTCCCAACGACAAGCTGCTCGCGAACGCGGATAGCCTGATCCGGGCCGTGTTGAAGGCGAAGCCGGCGGCGGCCAAGGGCAAGTACGTGAAGAGCGTGACGTTGTGCTCGACGATGGGGCCGGGAGTGGCGCTGGATGTTGCGGTGTTCAACGCCAAGTTGGAATAAGCCGGCCAGGAATCGGAACGAAGGTCATCGATGAAAAAGAAATCGGATAAAGAGAAGGATCTTGCGGCTCTGCGCCGGGAGTTCGAGAAGGCACAGCACGTGTTCCTGACCGGCTACGAAAAGCTGACGGTGCAGCAGGATTTTGAACTGCGGAAGGCGATTCGGGCAGCGGGCGGGAAGTATCGGGTTGTAAAGAACAACCTGGCGGAGAAAGCGTCGGAGGGCACGACGGCCGAAGGGCTGACGAAGGGGATTGCCGGGATGTCGTCGATTGCGTGGACGGAGACGGATCCGGTGGCGCTGGCCAAGGCGCTGACGACGTACGCCAAGGCGAATCCGGCGTTTACGTTCAAGGCCGGGATGGTTGAAGGCCGCGTGGTGGATGTGCGTTCGATCCAGGATCTTGCGACGATGCCGTCGCGGGAAGAGATTCTGGCGAAGGTGCTGTTCCTGATCCAGGCGCCGGCGCAACGGCTTGTGACCGCGCTGAGCGGTGTAGGCAGGAATTTGGCCGTGGTCGTTGACCAGGCCGTGAAAGAAAACAAGTTTTCCGAATAAGAGGGAGTCGAAGGAATCATGGCGGATATCAACGCGATTGCGGAACAGATTCAAGGGCTGACGCTGCTCGAGGCGGCGCAGTTGGTTAAGACGCTGGAGGAAAAGCTCGGCGTGTCGGCGGCGGCTGCTTCGGTGGCCGTGGCGGCGCCGGCCGCGGGTGGCGCGGCGGCGGCTCCGGCGGCTGAGGAGAAGACGGAGTTCACCGTGGTGCTGACCAGCGCCGGCGCGAACAAGATCAACGTCATCAAGGTAGTCCGTGAAGTGACCAGCCTTGGACTGAAGGAAGCCAAGGATCTGGTGGACGGCGCTCCAAAGACTGTGAAGGAAGGCGTCAACAAGGAAGAAGCCGAGGCCATCAAGAAGAAGTTCACCGACGCCGGCGCATCCGTCGAGGTGAAGTAGTTTCGCGCGCCGTTCCGGGTGGCGGCGCGAAAAATTGGGGATATTCGGTCCAGCGGCGGAACGGGTGTAGCACGTTTCATGCCGTTGGACCGATCTGGTTTGACCCGACAAACCGTGTTTGGTATTCTTGTGAGGTAGGCCGGATCCCGTCTCTCGTGACCTTTTCATCCTGCGTCTTTCCGGGCCGCCACGTCGCAGCGGTACTGGGTTTCGCCACACTTCCAGCCGTCTTACTATCCGTCTGTCCGGCCGGCGCCGCCGCGCCCGGAGTTCGTTTCCCGCGTTCCGATCGTTCCCCGGTTCCCAGGCCAGTGGCGTTCGCGCCAAGGCCTGGCGAGGCTGGCGCGTGACGGCGGACGCCGTGTCTTAAGCGGCCGCCAGGGCGGCTGCCGTCCCGGCTCGCGAATCCAACAAGGATTGTGGCTGGGAACAGGATTTGAGGGTATTGTTTTTTGGGTCATTCCGTTGAGGAGCGCATGATGGAAAACGTGGTTCAAGATACTCCGCGCCAGCGGGTGGATTTCTCTCGCATTAAGACTTCGATTCCGATCCCGAACCTGATCGAAGTGCAGAAGAAGTCCTATGAGCGCTTTTTGCAGATGGACCTGCTGCCGAACGAGCGGGAGGACACGGGACTGCAGAGCGTGTTCACGTCGGTCTTTCCGATCTCTGATTTTCGCGGCTTGAGTCAACTGGAGTTTGTCGACTACGCGATTGGCAACTGGGAATGCAAGTGCGGGAACCTGAAGGGCCTCCATCACCTTCGCTCGACCTGCCGCAACCCCGCATGCGGCGCGACGATCAAGACGAACCCGTTCCATGTGGGCGACGTGCTTTGCCCGAAGTGCGGCACCTTCAACAAGAACATCGTTACGTTCTGCAACCGCTGCGGCGATCCGGTGGGCTTGCAACTGAAGTACGACGTGGCCGAATGCGAGGAGCGCGGGATGACGTTCGCGGCTCCGCTGAAGGTAACGATCCGGCTGACGGTATACGACAAGGATCCGGAATCGGGCGTTAAGACGGTCCGGGACATCAAGGAACAGGAGGTCTTCTTCGGGGAAATCCCGTTGATGACCGATAACGGGACGTTCATCATTAACGGCACCGAGCGCGTGATCGTGAGCCAGTTGCACCGGTCGCCGGGCGTGTTTTTCGAGCGGATCGCGGCGCAGAACTATTTCCTCGGCAAGATCATTCCCTACCGCGGGAGCTGGGTTGAGTTCGAGTACGACGCCAAGAATCTGCTGTACGTTCGTATCGACCGGAAGCGGAAGTTTTACGGCTCGGTGTTTCTGCGTGCCCTGGGGCTGAAGTCGGATTCCGAGATCCTTCGATCGTTCTACAAGGTCAGCGACATCGTTCTCAAGGACAAGAAGCTGTACTGGAAGGTTTCCGACGGGCTGATCGGGCTGAAGCTGTCGCATGCGATCACGAGCAAGTCGGGCGAGACGGTGGTCCCGCAGGGGCGGAAGATCACCAAGGGCGTCTACGACGCGATTTTGAAGGCCAAGATCGACATGGTGGAGGTGGCTTCGAACGACCTGGAAGGTGCGTTCGTTGGCGCCGACGTCGTGGACATGTCGACGGGCGAGGTGATGGCGGAAGCCAACCACGAGCTGACGCAGACCGTGCTGGGCCGGCTGATCGAGAACGACCTCGAAGGTGTGTCCATCTTCTTCCCCGAGCGCGACGAGGTGGGCAACGTCATTTCGGCGACGCTGAGGAAGGACCCGGTCAAGACGCAGAAGGAAGCGTTGCTGGAGATTTACCGCAAGCTGCGGCCGGGCGATCCGCCGACGGAAGAGACGTCGAAGCAGTTGTTCGACGGGATGTTCTTCGATCACCGGAAGTACGATTTCTCGCGTGTTGGCCGGATGAAGTTCAACATCAAGCTGCACGACAACGCGGAGTACGCGCCGGAAGACTGGAAGCAGGAAGCGGCGAACCAAGGCAAGAATTCGCTGGACCGGCGGACGCTGGACAAGAACGACTTCATCGACACGATCAAGTACCTGCTGAAGCTGCGGCGCGGCATCGGCGTGGTGGACGACATCGACCACCTGGGCAACCGGCGCGTGCGCGCGGTGGGTGAGTTGCTGGAGAACCAGTTCCGGATCGGGCTGGTCCGCATGGAGCGGGCGATCAAGGAAAAGATGTCGGTGTACCAGGAGATGTCGACGGCGATGCCGCACGACCTGGTGAACGCCAAGCCGGTGATGGCGGCGATCCGCGAATTTTTCGGATCGAGCCAGCTATCGCAGTTCATGGACCAGACCAACCCGCTGAGCGAGATTACGCACAAGCGGCGGTTGTCGGCGCTGGGTCCGGGCGGATTGTCGCGCGAGCGCGCCGGGTTTGAGGTCCGCGACGTGCATCCGACGCACTACGGCCGCATCTGCCCGATTGATACGCCGGAAGGTCCGAACATCGGTCTGATTTCGTCGCTGTCGTGCTTTGCGCGGATTAACGACTATGGGTTCATCGAGAGCCCGTACCGCCGGGTGGCGCACGGGACGGTGGTGGACGAGGTGCGGGTGACGAACCCGGGCGATCTGTCGTACCGCGTAGGAGACGTCCTGCAGCGGAAAGCGGTGGTGGACGCGAACACTGCGCTGGCGGGGAAGAAGCAGCCGGCCGAGTTTGAGGCTCACTGCGACTATCTGTCGGCGTGGGAAGAAGACAAGTACATCGTGGCGCAGGCCAACGTGCCGCTGGACGCTGGCGGCCGGATCGTGAACGAACTGGTGAACGCGCGGCAGACCGGCGATTTCGTGCTGAAGCATCGGGACGAGATCCAGTACATGGACGTCAGCCCGAAGCAGCTTGTGTCGGTGGCGGCCAGCCTGATCCCGTTCCTGGAGAACGACGACGCCAACCGCGCGCTGATGGGATCGAACATGCAACGGCAGGCGGTTCCGCTGCTGCGGGCCGATTCGCCGTATGTGGGCACGGGGATGGAAGGAGTGACTGCGCGGGACTCGGGCGCGGTGGTGATCTGCAAGCGATCGGGCGTGGTGGACAGCGTGGACAGCGAACGCATCATCGTGCGCGTGGAAGGCGGCTCGCAGGAAGGGCAGCTTTCGCGCGAAGTGGGCGCCGACATTTACACGCTGACAAAGTTCAAGCGGTCCAACCAGAACACCTGCATCAACCAGAAGCCGATTGTGCGGCAAGGGCAGCGGGTGAAGAAGGGCGGTGTGCTGGCCGACGGTCCTTGCACGGACAAGGGCGAGCTGGCGCTGGGCCGGAACGTGCTCGTGGCGTTCATTCCGTGGCGCGGCTATAACTTTGAAGACGCTATCATCGTCAGCGAAAA
>JAJYKC010000165.1 GCA_021788955.1 Acidobacteriota bacterium | reverse complement strand
CGCGCCTGAAGCTGGGCCGCTATCGCCGCCAGGTTGGCTGGTTGTCCCGCGGGTCCTGCTGCCGGTATCCGATCCGACGGAGCCAGCCCCGGAGGCCCGGCTGCGATACCGGTTGCGTCGGCGTAGAGCGGCCGGGTGAGCACCAGCGTCATCTCTGTTCCCGGCGCGTAGTAAATCTCGGGTTCGGGAAGTTCGGTAATCAAGGACCTGAGCACCCAGTCGGCCACGAGGGCGTGCGGATCCCAGTCGATTACGGCGCGGATATAGCCACTCACGCGGTAACAGATGCTGCCCGTTGCCCGCACCCCGAGAATCCGTCCTTCGTGGTTGACCCGTTCGCGGCCATTGTCCACGGCCTCCAGACGCGTGGTGAGCGGAATGGGCATCTTCCCTGCCGGTGTGATGCCGTCGAAGTTCAGGTCCATCGACGCCGTTTCGTGCCGGATGCCGAGCCCGACCCGGCTGGCGTGCCGCACGGTTCCGGTTACGATGCTGCCCGCCGGAATCACGGTCCTGCCGTTGTTGAGGACCGGGGCGATCAGCACGGCCTGCAGCGGCATTCCGGTGCGGGCGGCGTAAGAACCCACCGCCGAGGTCAGGCGGATGTGGAGTTCGGCGCCGGCCGGCGCCTGGCGGAGATTCAAGAGATGTAAGGTCAACAGCACGGGCAGCAACGAGGCCGTCATGCCGGTTGAGCCTCCCGCACACGCCGATCGAGCGCCGCGTCATAGGTTTCGTAGAGCGTCTCGAACACACGGTTCCAGGACTGCCGGCGGGCGCAATCGCGCGCCGCGATTCCCATCTGTCCACGAAGCCAATCGTCGATCATCAGCCGCTCCAAACCTTGCGCAAATTCCTCCGAAGAACCCGCCTCGAAGCCCTCGACGCCGTCGCACACTCCGATGCGCCCGCAGGCAGGCGCCGAAGCCAGAACGGGAACGCCGGAGGCCATCGCCTCGAGCAATACCAGCCCGAACGTATCGGTTGCCGACGGGAACACGAATGCGTCCATATCGGCGAACGCCTGCGCCAGGGCCTCACCTCGAAGGACGCCTGAGAATTTCCCGCGTTTCAATTGCGTGCGCAGCCAGCCCCGTTCGCTCCCCTCGCCGAGCAGAACGATGCGAAAGCGCGAGTGCCCCCGCGCCTCGAGCCGCCGCTCGATTTCGGCGAACATCCGCACGCCTTTTTCCGGTGTCAGGCGCCCGGCATAGCCGATGGTGAACACGCCGTCCTTCCGGCGGCGGTGGGCTGGTGAGAACATTTCGCAATCCACGCCGTGACCGAGCCCGAAGACGGAGCGCCCGGTTCGTTCGGCGAGCATGGAGCGTGCCGCCTCGTTCGGAGCCAGCAGAAAGCGCCCCAAACCGTAGAAGCGCGTCAGAGCGTCCAGGCTCCACTTTCCAGCCATCCCGGCGGCTTTCGTCCGGAGTCCGCGTGGAGCCCAGCTCAACGCTCTTTCCAGCCGCAAGGCCGCGTATTCATGCAAATTTGTATGCCAGGATACAGCCAGTGGCACTTGGAGCGAGTGCGCAACCCAGAAACCCAGGACGCCGAGGTCGCCGGGACCCGTAATTTGGATCAGGTCCGGCCCGAACGCCTGTGTGGCTCGGGTAATACTTTTCTTGTAGCGAATCAGCAACGGATCGCAGCGGAGCTCATGGTCGAGGGAAAACGAAGCCAAGCTGCGCTTCAGCTCATAAAAGGTGACGCTCCGCTCCTGCCTTGGGCGGGTCTGGTTTCCTCCGAACGCGCAGAAAAAAGGCAAGTTGCGGGATCCGGCAAAGCTGAGGAAGTGCTGCGAAACGGTCCCGACGCCATTGGCCTCGATCAGCGAGTCCGTAAATAAGGCGACGCGCAGAGGGGAGATCACCCTGCCGCCTCGGCAACAGGATTCGACGCCCACGGCCGCCCGATACCCACGCCAAGGGAGTAAATCCACGAAACCCCTTGGGATTTCACAGACATCGGGAGTGCAGCCACTCGAAGATCATATCACGCCGATATAACGTGTAGTATGAGAGCACTATGAGCCGGAGCAGGATTTTCTGAAATTCCCGTACCGGCGGTCCAGGTTTGCCAGCGCCTCCCGACATCTGCCAAACTCAAAGTTGATGCTCCGTCGCCGTCAAGCGGCGTGCCGCGCGGCGATCGGCGTGGCGCTGCTGCTTTCTCTTTCGTGTCCCCCGCTGGAACTCCTGGCGGCCGAACCCGGACTGTCCGCCCCCTTCACCAAGCGAACCGAGACGCTGCAGTATTCCGTGCAATGGCGCGTGTTCAACGCCGGCGCGGCCACGCTACGTATCACACCCGACGGTGTTGCCGAGCATCCCCGCTGGCGCTCCAGCGTTCATGTGGAATCCACAGGCGTCATCGCCGAGTTCTTCCGGTTGAGCGACGACTACGACGTGAATCTGGAAGATACCTTCTGCGCCCTCGACAGTCATCTGCAAGCGTTGGAAGGGAAACGCAGCCGCGAGACGCGCGTCACTTACGATCGAGCCAAGGGAATGGCCAGCTACGTCGAGCGGGACCGGATCAAGAACGTGGTACTGCATTCCGCCCAGACGCCGATTCCGGATTGTGTGAGCGACGTCATTGGCGGACTCTACCGGCTTCGCACGCTTCAGTTGGATGTAGGCCAGACTACACATTTACCGATGTCGGACGGTAAGAAGGCCGCGCAGGTTCGCATCGAGGCGCAGAGCAGGGAAGAAGTGGTCACAAAACTCGGCCGCTTCAAGACCATTCATTACGAAGCGGATCTTTTCAACGGCGTCCTCTACAAACGCAAAGCGCACGTCGACTTCTGGTTGAGCGACGACGCCCGCCGCCTGCCGGTGCAAATCCAGGTGCGTCTTCCGATCGTGATCGGCACCATCACATTGCAGTTGGAGAAGGAAGCCCAGGGATGATACTGGCCTCGCTGGCGGCGGTGGTCCTGCTGGCGCAGACTGCCCCCGCTCCTGGCGCGCTGCTGTCGAATTCGGCCCGCGAAACGCTATACAAGCGAACCGTACAACTGATGGAAGCGTCCACGGTGGCTACGCCGGAGTTGGCTCGCGCCGGAGCGCCGCTCATTGAAGATGCGCGCCAAGCCGTTGTCAATCTTCACGCCCAAGGCTGGAACGAATCCTACGACTACCGGTTTGTCACCGCCGTCCGCATTTTCCTGGAACTTGCCGACGCCGTGCCGAAACCATTTCCATTCCCGGAAACCGCCCGCGCGCAGATGACCGAGTTGCGCGACAACCTCCTGCGCGCGCAGGCCGGCTTCACGGCCGCTCTCGAGCATCAGGCGCGAAGCCTCCACAGCCCGGATCCGGCGGACCTGGCGCGCTTCGTCGACGACAACATCCGTCTCGGCCCGCCCAAGCCCGGCAATGACCGCGTGGTTTTCTTCGGTGACAGCATTACCGATTTCTGGCGCCTGAACGAGTATTTCCCCGGTCGCGATTTTCCCAACCGCGGCATTTCCGGCCAAACGACGGGTGAGATGCTGCAAAGATTTCAGGCCGACGTGGTCAGCCTGCAGCCCACGGCGGTAGTGATTCTGGCCGGGACCAACGACATCGCGCGCGGCATCCCTCTCACCGCCATCGAAGCCAACCTCACGTCGATGTTCGAGCTGGCTTCATTCAACAAGATCCACGTGATTCTGGCCAGCCTGCTTCCGGTGAACGACTTCAACCGCGCCAAAGACCCCAACTATGAACGCGGCGCGCTCCGCCCGCCGGCCACGATCGTACAACTGAACGACTGGATCTCCCGCCTGTGCCGCGAAAAGGGCTGCACGTATCTCGACTACTACTCGAAAATGGTGGACGCCCAGTCGCGGCTTCAGGCCGGCCTCTCCGACGACGGCCTCCATCCCAACAGCAGCGGCTACCGGATCATGGCGCCTCTGGTTCAGGATGCGATTGCGCGCTCACTCGGCCCGGCGCAACCGGCCCGGCGCAGGCGGCGTCTTCCGTTCTAAACTGAATGCGGGGACCGAAAGAGTTCGTAGCCTGTCCTGGGCGCGCCCGCCTGCCAGCGGGGAGCATTGGGCGGTCACCTTTCGGCCGTCCGCCGCATCTTCTTAGGGAGAGAGCGAGACGATGCGTTTGAAGTCATTGGGCCTATGTGCGGTGATTCTGGCTTGCGCTGCCTATGGCGGCTCAGCCGGGACTCCGCTCAGTGTCGCCAAGCTTACGGCCTTCCTGCAATCTTCCATCAACCTTAAGATGTCCGATAAGGATGTCGCCCAGTACCTGAAGACCGTCCGGCTCACCGACAAGTTAGACATGAGCACGGTAGAGGAGTTTCAGGGGCTCGGCATCGGTCCGAAATCGATAGCCATCCTCGAGCATCTCGCCGAAGAGTCGGCGTCGATGAAAGCGCCACCGCCGCCACCTAAAGCCGCTCCGCCCCCTCCGCCGATGCCGCCACCGGACTCCATCGAGCAGGCCAAGATCATCGAGGCCACGCGCGAGTACGCCCAAACCTACACCAAGCAGCTTCCCAATTTCCTTTGCGTCGAGGTGACCCGCCGGTATTACGACCCCTCCGGGTCCGAAAGCTGGGGGCTGCTCGACACGATCACCACGAAGCTGACTTACTTCGATCAGCAGGAAAAGTACGACGTCATCAACGTCACCAACCACCCGGACGACGTGCCTCTGGACCGCCTGGGCGGGGTCATCAGCCGCGGGGAATTCGGCTCCCAGATGAAAGAAATCTTCGAGGCCCACTCACACGCCAGCTTCCAATGGTCGCGCTGGGCCACGCTTCGCGGCCGGCTCCACTATGTCTTCGCCTACCAGGTTCCGCAGGAGTATTCCGAATACAGCATGGAGGCCGACGGCCATATGCGGATCGTGCCGGGGTATAAGGGCGAAATCTTTGTCGACAAGGACACGGGCGTCGTCTCACGGATTTCGCTGGAGCCGGTGAACATCCCGTCTTCGTTCCCGGTGACCTACGCCAAGACGACGCTCGACTACGACCTCGCGCCGATCGGCGACAACATGTACATGCTGCCGCTACGCGTCCGGCTGATCTCCACGAGCCCGATGGAGCGCTTTCCTCACCTGTCGTTCCGCAACGACAAAGAGTTCCGGCTCTATCAGAAGTTCGGCTCCGAGGTGAAGATCAACTTCGCTTCCGGCGACGCGCTGCCGGAAGACCAGTTCAAGGAGCAGCCCGCGGCGCCCAACAGCGCGCCGGCGACGCCCGCTCCCGCGAATGCCCCGGCGAACGCACCGGCCAACGCTCCCGCCAGCGGCTCGTCCAGTGCTCCGTCCAATGGGCCCAGGCCCCAACCCGGCACCGAGAAGCCCCAGCAATAGCGTCTCTCGCGGCACGCGGCTGCGCGTTCTTGCGTATACTGGAGACGGCTTGGTCTTAGTCGGACGAGCCTTCCGCCCGCAGTTGGGGAGGGGCCATGTCGCATGCCCGGATGTTGTGGTTACTCGTTTCGCTGCCCCTGACGGCCGCCGCCGCAGCGCCGCCACCGCTCACCGTCGTTCTCGACCTGCGGGGCGCGCGCTACGAAAATCGCTCGATCCGCGAAATGGAAGTCGAAGCCGAGCGCATCCTGAGCCAAGCCGGCCTTCGTCTGGACTGGATCCGTAAAGAAGACGTCCCGCAGTTCGCGCAGTTCGACAGCCTGGTCCTGTTCCGGTTCACCGGGAACTGTGTCATCAAGCCGAACCCGATGACGTTCGACGAGCGTGGCCCTCTTGCCTTCACGTCCTCGAGCGACGAGACTGTGCTGCCCTTTGGAGAGGTTCGCTGCGACCGTCTCCGCGCCTCGCTGCAGCGCGAACTCCGGTCGGCCGACTATGAGCGAAGCGATATTCTCATGGGGCGCGCGCTCGGCCGGGTTATGGCGCACGAGGTGTATCACATGGTGACCCGGGATTCCGGCCACACCGAATCCGGCGTCGCGATGCCCTCGCTGAGTGCGAGCGAACTGGTCCGCGGCGATCTCAGCCTGGACCGCGAGGCGATCAAGCGCATTCAAGCTTCATTCAACCGGCACGAGTTAGCCGTCTCCGGCCGGTGACTTCCTCTCTCCGCCGTAACACACCGATAAAAGCTTTTTATCGAAATCGGCGGTAGAGAAATGACTATTTGATGGTAAACTGCAAGCAATCCTGACGGTGGGTCTTCCCGCCCAGAACAGTTGATTGACAAGTCCGGATCAAGGCTCCGGACCCTTACCGGTTTGGTCTGT
>JAJYKC010000164.1 GCA_021788955.1 Acidobacteriota bacterium | reverse complement strand
TGTAAAGGCCAGGGAAGCGGTCCTGCTTGTCAGCGCGTCGGCCAAGGCAGCACCACGCTCGCCTTTAAGGCCCGTCGCCGGAGTCTTACTTGTTTCCGTTCCGGACAATCGCGTCCGACTGGTGATCGACATTTACCGGCCCAAGACTTCCGAGCCGTTCCCTACCCTCGTAGCGGCGTCCGCTCACGCTGCGTACCTCGATTTCTACTCCGACTACGGCCTGTATTTCGGGAGCATCAAGTACTTTTTCGACGACGCACACCGGACGCCGCCCGTAAGACAGCATTATCGTAAGCTCGCCCTTGTTGCGTCCGCGATAAGCAAGGGGCGCATCGTCTACGACGTCATGGGCGGTGTGAACGAACCCGCCCGAAAGACGGTCATCGATGACGTGCTGACCTATCGAAAGCTCAGCCTGGAGCCACTGGATGCAGGCCAGGCTCCGGCTTTCCGGCTCGCAGAGTCGCCGCGCTTCCCGTTCCCGCCGCCCGGCCCGGATCGAACTCCGATTCGGACTCCGGATGGCGCAACATTTCTCGTGGTGAACAAGACACCGCCCGGCCAGACGCACCAGCCATCGGGCATTCAGGTCACCGAACCCAACGGAAGGAAGCGCTTCTACCCTTCGCCGGTCGCGTCCGTGGGCGTGTTCGGGACACAAAAACCTCAAAAAATGCATGGGGGAATAATTGAAATCGACATCGGACCGTGGGCGGCGGACGCTTCGCACATCTGGTTTGCAAACACCTTTTATGATGCTGAGGGCGTATCCGGCGTCGGCGCCATTGGTTCTTTCGACTTCGCCAGCCGGAAGTACACCGTGCGCTACCTGCCCGTCATCGCCCCATGGTCTGCCTCCGCCATCCTGCTCGACCGGGGCGCTCTCTGGATCGGTCTAATGCGCCGGCCCGAGGGCTCTGCGATCGGAGGCGGCCTACTCCGATTCGACCTGCGCGACGGCTCAACGCGGCGCTATCCCTTCTCCGAGTACGTCTACACCATCGACCGCGTTGAGGAGACGATCTACTGCGGAACCAGCGACGGGCTTTACACTCTGCATGCCGAGGCACTTCGCCACTTCAGCTTCGAACCGGACGTCTCTGGGCGACTCAGCCTTGTCATGAGAACGCGGCGGCAGATGCCTTAGTTCGGCTCGACGTCGGCTTCCAGCGCCTCGAGGCAATCCATCAGTTCGAGATAACCGAGGAACTCATCGCCCGGATCTTCGTCAAACAGGTCAAAACTGAGAACCACTATTTCTTCCAGTTTTTCCATATATTGTTTTGACACCCAAGTAGTGCAGCAATAACCGAATTTGTCGCACCTCGTTGTAATTGCACGAGATGCCTGACTACCCTCTATTGCTTGCACCTTATCCCATAGGGCAGACTAGAACGTACACGCTAAAGCAGACGCGGGGTATCTCAGCTTTGATCCACGAGCACATCGTCCAACGGAGCCGCATTCTCCGGCGCAACATGGAAATGTCGGTTTATGGCCAGGGCGGCGAGGCGTTCCTCGTCTTTCCCACTTCCGGCGGAAGGCACTCCGAATTCGCGGACCGCGGTATGGTCAACATCCTCCGCGCGCCGATCGAGGCCGGCGCCCTCCAACTATTCTGCCTAGACACGGTCAACGCGACAGGCTGGTATAACAAGCGGCGAAGCCCGGCCGCCCGGGTCCGCCTCCAAGACTCTTATGAGCGCTACATCCTCCAGGAGGTCATCCCGCTCGTGCGCAGCAAAAATCCTGGTGCGACGCTTGGTGCTCTTGGCACCAGCCTCGGCGGCTATCACGCGATGAACCTTGCCCTTCGCCACCCCGGAGTGTTCCGCCGCGCCCTCACCCTCGGGGGAGCCTTCGACATTCGCCGCTTCCTTGACGGCTACTTTGACCACGCCGTCCTCGAACAAAACCCTCCCGACTACGTGCCGCGGCTCGAAGACGGCCCTCGCCTCGACCATTGCCGCGCGGCGCGTCTCATCCTCGCGGTCGGTGAGCACGACTTTCTCCTCGACGAGAACCGCCGCTTCTCGGAGACTCTCGCCTCACGCGGCATACCGCACACCCTCGACGTCTGGGGCGACGGCGCCGCGCACGACTGGCCCTGGTGGCAGCGCATGGCCGCGAAACACCTTGCCGCCTAAGGCAGCACTGTCAACTCGAGATGCCGGAACTCGATTCGATACCCTTCGCTCTCAAGCCCGATGAATCCGCTCGGAACGTCGATGTGAATTTCGCTCGTCACTTCGCCGTTCACGGCCAGTGTGCAGTCCGCCCCCTGGCAGCGGATAACGTAGTCGTTCCACTCGCCCGCGGGCTTCACCCGGTTCTCTTTCATTTGAGCGAGCAGATTCACTCGTTGCAGCTTTCCTGCGACCGGCGTGTCGCCAAAGATGTAGCCGCCGGTTAACCCCGCCTGTGCCTGGTGCCAGATGCTCCCGTCGCGGTTATTCCGGAAGAACACGCCGCTGTTATACTTCGCCGTGCCGTCGAGTTTCGTAAACCGCCACTGCACATGGAACTCGAAGTTAGTAAGTTCGTGGTTATATCTCAGCCACTCGTGGCCGCCGTTTCCGTCGCAAACGATCACCCGCTCCTTCGTGTCGCTGTGCCACTGGGCGATATTCGAAATCTGCTTCGTCGGGGGAATCGCGATCCGTGTCCACTCGCCGAGGTGATCGCCGGGGAAAATGTCTTCGCCCGAAACTGGCGCCGCCGCCAGCGAGAGCACGGTCAGGAGGAAAGTAAGAGTTCGCATCGCCGGTCCTGATGCCATTCTATTCGCTTAGCGTGATCCGGGCTTCAAAACGCGCGGGCAGCGTAGTGTGCCGGACGCGGCGAATCACGGGCGCCGGCTCCCGAACCGCGAACGCAGGCGACCGCCATCCGAACTCCCCACCCTCGCTCAGCTCCGCCTCGCTATCGAGCACAAGAATGGCGCCGGCTCCCAGTGCGAACTCACGCCCGCTGAGAGCTCGCGCGTGCGCTCCCGGATGCCAGAACTGCTCGAGTTCGTGCGTGCCCGCCGGGCCATCAATTTCATCGGTCACAAGCAGTTGCGATGGCTTCTCCCACACAATCCGCCGCACATGGCGAAAACCGCGGTACCGGCACTCAGCTTCAATTTCTTCCCGCACCGCATTGACGTTCCATGCCAGCACGTGTGTCTGCGGCCGCTGCGCCCACGCGAACGGACCTGCCGGCGTAGCCTGATCCAGACCGTCGATCCGAACTGTGTTGTGCATCGCCGTTCCTCGAAACCGGTTGCGCAGCGTGGGGTCCGCTACGTAGGTGTAAGTGCCCGGGTCACCGAGCACCCATTCGCCGCCCCGGCAGAGGGTGAAGCTCAATTTACTCGCGTGCGTGTGGCCGGCACGAAACGGACCGAATGGCCCTGCATCCACAACGCATTGGGTCACACCATCCGTCAGAACCGCGAAACCCGAATCCGGGAATAATTCGCTCTTTAGCCGAGCCCGGTTTCCTCCCTCGACAACGCCCAGCCACCATGCCGCGATCGGATGCAGGTCTTCGGCATCGTAGCTCACATCTTCGCCGACACCGTAGGCCGCGCAGGCGGCCAGCGTCGCACGCCCGTACCGCGCGTGCCTGCCGTAAGGATGGAAGAAGCGGCCGCCGTCGTCATCTCCGATGAACGGGATTTCGCGTTGCGGCCCCGCGACCGCTTGCAAGAAGCGCGCCATTCGCCGCAGGCGTTCGCGGTAGGCGTCCGGCTGCGGCTGCAAAGTCGTGTGGAACAGCAGCATGTCCAGCGCATACACGTGGTAGTAGGTCGACTGTTCGAAGTATGCGCCGTCATCCCGCACCTGGCGCGCTGCCTCCCGCTCAACGATCGCCGCCCCTTTGCCCCTCCACCCCCGCTCGCCAAAAAACACGCCCAGCGCGTGCAGCGCCACGGCCTCGCCCAGAAGATGCGTGTTCGGAGCAAAGTAAACGGAGAGGTTAGATGCCAGGTGAACGCCGTGAATGTAGAGCCGGTCGTAAAACCTTTCGCGCACCTCCTGCGGCATTTGCTCCCCCACGAGATGATCCACCCACAGCCACGAGAGCGCCCGCAGCGCGACCTCCAGGGCGCTTGCCCAGTTGATGCCCATCGGGTACGGGTTCTGCTCGATCCAGCCTTGAAGCCCGGCGCAGATCTCCCCCAGATACTCCGCCCTCCCTGTCAACAGCCGCGCCTGCGCGAGCAGGACAAGATGCTGATGCCGGTTCAACTCCCAGACGACTTTGTGATCCCCACAACGGGTGAAGTCGAGATACGGGATCCGCGCGAAGTACGCCGGGGTGGTCTCAACTCCGTGCAGATAATCCTTGCGCCAGTCGATCTCCGCGCCGGTCTCGATTTCCGCGCCGAGCAGCGGGAAGCGGTGCGCCAGCACCAGATCCGCCAATCGCTCGACTTCGGCGGCGTACGGGGTATTGCACAGTTTCCGGGCCACGGCTGCGCCGTCCGGCAACGGAAGCATATGTTGTTTTCCGTGGCGGGCACGCGGGGGGAACAGAAGACGAGAGGCGTTAACCGCCTCCTGCCGCAGGCGGTACGCCACTGCGCGTGGGTCGCGGATTCTCAAGCAGCCTCAGCTCGCCTTGCGGAAGACAAATTCGTTGCACCCCAGACTGCCACCCTGCGTGACCAGCCGATAGAGCTCGAAGCCGCGTTCGCGGTAGAAATCGAATATCTGCTCCGGCTTGGCTACCTCGAACGGCAGCCCTCCCACCCAGTCCACGTGATCGCGCCACATGTCCATGCCCCGATCCTGGCCGTGTTGCCGGATCGAGGCCAAGGGCTGCCCCTTGAAAAGATCTTTCACGATAGGGCGCCAGAACTGTTGCACGAACACCGGCCACAGGACGAGGAAGCGCAGCGCCGGAGGCAGCCGGTTATACGTGCGCTTCACAGCCAGCCAACGCCGGCTCGCCGTCCCCTGGTCGTTGTAGATTGCGATGAACAACAAGCCGCCATCACCCACCAGTGGCGCAACATTGGCAAGCGACTGCCACATTGCCCCCGTGTGATGCAGAACACCCCAGGAATAGACGACATCGAAAGGGCCGAGACGCTTCAGATATTCCGTGTCGAGGACGCTGCCGGGTTCTACCGTCCAGGACGGATCCTCAGCGAAATACCGTCTCCTCAGTTCCGCCGTGCAAGCCACCGACCGCGGATCGAAATCGAATGAATGCACCCGTGCTCCAAGCCGACGCGCCGCGAGTGAGAACAGCCCGCTGCCGGAGCCTACGTCGAGAAACGAGCGCCCGCGCAGGTCGCTCACGCCGAGCATCGCGCGCAGGGAAGCCTCTGCCTGCGCTATTCGGCGATCATCCAGTTTTTCGAGAAAACGCGACCAGTTCTCTCCGAAGCAGAAGCGTTCCCCTGCCGCCACTTCCCGAGCGTGTCCCTGCGGAAGCCCGGACTCCGTTTGCACGTGCAAGCCTTTGAGTTCCCTTCCTAAATAGAGTAGTCACAATCACTCTGAAATCGCTTCCCGAATCGGCAACACCCGGTCCGCCGCCACATTGCGCAGCGTCTGGCGCCCACCCGACGGCCAGTCTATGTCAATCCGGTCCACGCGCTGCGCCGAGCCGAGGCCGAAATGGAGGCGCAGGTCGTTCTGCGAAAGATAACTGCCGCCGCTGCGTACTTCATCCACCTGCGTCCGTCCTCCCGCCGTCACACGAACCTTCGCCCCGATGATTCGGCGCAGCGCCTTTTCGAGTTCGCCCTGCACCGTGCGCCGGCGCTTTTGGATCTGAAACCCCTCGAAATCTGTGCCGTCGTATTCGACGATTGCCAGTAGTCGCATGGTCTTCTAGTCACGTGATCGCTCGACGGTCGACTGGCTGACTAGACCAATTAGATTTCTCGGTCCACCAATTCCATGATGACGACCGGCGCGGCGTCGCCCGGACGTGGACCAACTTTGAACAGCCGCGTGTAGCCGCCCGCGCGTTCTTTGTAACGCGGTCCCAGCGTCTCGAACAGTTTTTTCGTCACCTTGGGATCGAGGATGGTTTCCGCCGCTAGCCGGCGGGAATGCACATCGCCGCGCTTGGCGAGCGTGATCAATTTCTCGGCGTCTCCACGGATCGCTTTGGCTTTCGCTTCGGTCGTCTCGATCCGCTCGCGCCGGAACAACTCGGTAATCAGATTTCGGAACAGCGCCTTGCGCGCGCTCTTGTCGCGCCCCAACTGGCGACCTGCCACT
>JAJYKC010000163.1 GCA_021788955.1 Acidobacteriota bacterium | reverse complement strand
CTCCCACCGGACTTCCATCCATCGGCCCTCGTCCCGGCGGAGGCGTCGCCGTCCCGCCCGCCTGCCCTCCTTCCACCATCGAAGCCAGCGCCGGAAGCACCGGAACCGTAGCGGCCATCCGCCGCGCAAACCCTCGCCGATTCACCATCGCCTCTCCTCTCCTCCCACAAGCCAGTCCGCGCACCCCGCCAACTCGTAGCCGAGCCGCGACCGCAAGGGAGCGTCACCCACACGGACTCAGCTAGATTATCAACAGCGCATAACCCAATCGAGACCCCCATGAACGAACCCACCATCCTCTGCCCCAACTGCAAAACCGAAATCCCGCTCACCGAATCTCTCGCCGCCCCGCTGATCGAGGCAACGCGCCGCCAATACGAACAGCGCCTCGCGGCCAAAGACGACGAGATCACGAAACGCGAATCGACCCTTCGCGACAAAGAGAAGGCGCTGGCCGACGCGAAGCGCGAAATGGACCACCAGATCGCGGACCGCGTCGGAAAAGAACTCGCCGCCGAACGCGTCAAACTCGCCGCCGAAGAAGCCCAAAAAGCCAAGGCCGCCAGCGCCGCCGACATCGAGCAGAAGGACCGGGCCCTCCGCGACCTCCAGGAAGTCCTCGCCGCCCGCGAAAAGAAACTCGCCGAAGCCCAGCAGGCCCAGGCCACCCTCCTCAAAAAGCAGCGCGAGCTCGACGACGCCAAACGCGAACTCGACTTGACCATCGAAAAGCGCGTTCAGGCCGGCCTCACCGACGTCCGCGAAAAAGCCAGGCGCGAAGCCGAGGAGACCCTCAAACTCAAGGTCGCCGAAAAAGACCAGACCATCGCCTCCATGGAGAAGACCATCGACGAACTGAAGCGCAAAGCCGAGCAGGGTTCCCAGCAGCTTCAGGGCGAAGTCCAGGAGCTACAGTTGGAGTCCCTCCTCCGCGCGAAGTTCCCCTATGACACCATCGAGCCCGTCCCGAAGGGCGAATTCGGCGGCGACACGCTGCAGCGCGTCGTCAGCCCCGCCGGAGTCGTGGCCGGCACGATTTTATGGGAGTCCAAGCGCACCAAGAACTGGAGCAACGGCTGGCTCGCCAAGCTCCGCGACGATCAGCGCGCCGCCAAGGCTGAAATCTCCGTCATTGTCTCCCAGGCCCTCCCGGCCGAAGTCGAAACCTTCGACGTCATCGACGGAGTCTGGGTCGCCCACCCCCGCGTCATCGTCCCGCTCGCCACCATCCTGCGAAGCTCGCTCCTCGAAGTCAGCACCGCGCGCCTCATCACCCAGGGCCAGCAGACCAAGGCCGAAATGGTCTACCAGTACCTCACCGGCACTCGCTTCCGCCAGCGCGTCGAAGCCATCGTCGAAGCGTTCTCCTCCATGCAGGAAGACCTCGACAAAGAGCGCAAGGCCATCCAGAAACAATGGGCCAAGCGCGACCAGCAGATCGAACGCGTCATGGCCGCCACCGCCGGCATGTACGGCGACCTCCAGGGCATCGCCGGCAAATCCATCCAACAGGTCGAAGGCCTCGAGTTCCCCGCCCTCGACGCTGGCGTCTCAACCGTGGGATAAGCGTCGCGCCAACCCAACACCGCTGCCCGCGCTCGGCCCGGCCGCGGCCATTTCTTCCTCCCTGCGCATTTCGCGTGCCGCCGGATAGACATAAGCCCCCAAACGCAGCATCGGCAGGCTCGCCAGCGCCAGGGCGAACGCGAAGCACACCAGCATCAGCTTGTAAGAGCCCGTCCTGTCGTACGACACCCCCATGGCGAACGGACCCAGACCCGCCCCCAGCATGAAGATCGAGAAAAAATACCCATAGATCTCCCCGAACGCCCGCATCCCCAAATACCGCGACAATAGGAACGCGATCAGATCCACCTCGGCGCCCACGCCCATCCCGACCAGCACGATACCAAGCGCCGCCCATTCCAGCCCCGGGGCCGACAACAACACCGCGATCCCGGCTAGCGGAGCCAGAAAAAACACAGCCGCCACATAGGGCGCGTGCATACGGTCCAGCAGAAAGCCCGCAAGCAACCGGCCCCCGATTAAAGCCGCTCCCGCGATACCCAACATCGCGGTCGCTGTCCGCGCGGAAACGCCACGGTCCCCCAGAAGCAGCACCAGATGCGAGATAACGCCCCCGGTCGTCCCGGCCACAATGAAAAAGCTGAACGCGAGTGACCAGAATCTTGCGGTCCGCAAAGCCTCAAACCCCGTGAGGCCCGGCATCCTCGCGGCCGCGGCCCTCCGCGCCGCAACCTCCCCGTCCCCCTCCGGCCTGCCAACGAACAAAGCGACCGCCGGGAACGCAAGAACAAAGGTCAGCGCCCCAAGGCCCGCATAGGCCGCCCGCCAGCCCGCGGCCGCAATCATCTTCTGCGCGAACTGCGGAACCACGGAGGCCCCCAGTCCCACGCCCGCCATGGCGATGCCGAGCGCAAGCCCGCGCTGACGATCAAACCGCGCCGAGATCGCCTTCGCGTAAATCAACGGAGTCTGCCCGGCCGCCCCAAGCCCCATCAGTGCGTACAGCGCGGTAAACGCCGCCGGAGACGCGGGCACCCACGCAACCGCTGCCGTAGCCAGAGAAAACATCGCGATCGCCGGCAGCGCCACCGCGCGAATCCCGAACCGGTCCACCAGACGGCCCACCGCCGGCGTTGCGATTCCCGTCATCCAGAGCCCTGCGACAATCGCCGAAGACACCAGCCCTCGGCTCCAGCCGAACTCATGGGTGATCGGTGGCAACAACGTCCCGAACGTGAACTGCATCACCGGACCGTTCCCAACCAGCAGCCCCACCATCGACGCAATGACAATCCACCATCGGCTCTTCACATCCATGCCGCGCTCTCCTCCCTGCCGTACCCTTCTCCGCACCCGGCGGCCAGTCCGAGCAGTCTTTCCGCACTGCGGAAGCAGACATCCGTCCGCTCTTCCTCGCCAAACGGAGCATTTTCGATGAAGCTCGCGGCCTCGCCGGCTGACTCGAACGGATAATCGACGGAAAACATCACGTGCCCGGCGCCGAGCGCGCCCATCGCGCAATGCAGCGGCTCGTTCGCGCACATCCCCGACGTCGTCACAAACACGTGTTCCCGGATATACTCCGACGGACGCCTCTGCAATTTCATCCCGTAAATCCGCGCCCGGCTGTCGAAGCGCCAAAGCAGGTAGGGCAGCGTCTCTCCTAAATGCCCCAGCACCAGCCTCACTCCCGGAAAGCGGTCGAAGACCCCGCCGAACACCAGCCGCAGCGCATGGGAGCCCGTCTCGACCGACCATTCCCACATCGCCCGCTTCAGCGCCGCGCATCCCGCAATGCCGGGATAACTTGAAACCGGATCCGCCGGATGCAGATAGATCGGAACCCCGATCTCCTCCACACGCTCCCAGAACGCGTCGAACCTCGCCTCATCCAGATACTCGCCGTTGGTATGGCCGTTGATCATCGCTCCGCAAAAACCGAGGCCGCGGACGCACCGTTCCAGTTCGTCCGCGGCCGCTACCGGATCCTGCATCGGAAGATGCGCAAAGCCCGAGTACCGGCCCGGCCGCTTCTCGATCTCCCGGGCAAGAGCATCGTTCACTTCGCTGGCCTTGCGCCGGGCAACCGCCGTGTCGGGTTCTCTCTGCACGCCGGGTCCGGACAGGCTGAGTACGGACCGCTCGATGCCCGCCCGGTCCATCGCATCCAGACGCAAGCCGCCAAAGTCGGTGAGTTGGGCGTGTAGCCGGCCGTAAATCGCCGGATCGACGTTGGCGGCACTCGGAGCCCAGTACTCCTCGAAATCGGGAGTCAGGAAGTGCTCCTCGAGGGCAATCTTCTTCATTGCCAACTCCGTCACACCCGCTCCACTTCTACTGTTGTGTCGCGTTGGCCAAACGCGTGGCCGCATGCGTGAAGCAGCCGGTCGAGATCAGGTTGCCGCTAGCGTCGAAATCCTGTATCACGCCCGACGAGGTGAACTGATTGTTATCGCCCAGCACGATCGTGTCCGTAGCCTTGGCGAGCGAGGCAAACGTCCCAGTCGTCGTATAGCGGTAGAACCAGTAATTGGCGTTGTACGTCTGCCCGCCGGCATTGGACCAAACGCCTACGCTGATTCCGCGCGATGCCGTATTGGCCGTCTCCGTTTCTGAGCCGTCGCGTCCAAACATCTGGAGGGAATTAACGACCCGGATAACGTCGCCGGTCGAGCAATTCCTCACAGTCACGGCTACGTTCCAAACACCCAGAAGTCCGCTGCCCTCCTGCGCCCGCAACATCGCCGGCGACACCGCCAGGGCCAACGCGAGAATCATGCAGATCCGAAACAAACTCGTCTTCATATCGATCTCCTCTTCGCTTTGAAATCGGGCGGTGAACCGGAGGATCTGACCGCCTTCAGCCCCTTAGTCGCGATTCAAGGAGAAAAACTGTCACGCGCGGAAAATTTTTTTGAGAGAGGAGATTAACTCTTGCTCAACTCAGCCTGCAGCCACGACCGCGAAAACTTCCAATCGCGCATCACTGTTTCCGGGGAAATCGCCAGCACCGTAGCGGTTTCTTCCACACTGAGCCCGCCAAAAAACCGCAGCTCCACCACGCGCGCCTTCCGCGCATCGATCCCGGCCAGCGCATTCAGCGCATCTTCGAGCGCGATCAGTTCCCGTGCCCGGCTCTCGCCCAGGTCGGGCAGCTCGTCCAGATTGACCCGCTCCGCCTTGCCGCCCCGCTTCTCGGTCATGCGCCGCCGCGCCCGGTCCAGCAGAATGTGGCGCATGATCTGCGCCGACACGGCAAAGAAATGCGCCCGGTGCTGCCAGTCCACGTTCTTGACGTCAATCAGTTCCAGGTATGCCTCGTGCACCAACGCGGTGGCCTGCAGCGTTTGTCCGGGAACATCGTGCTGCAATTGGTATGCGGCGATGCGCCGCAGCGTTCGATAGACACGCGGCGTCAACCGGTCGAGCGCCGCACGGTCGCCGTCAGCCCAGGCGCGAAGAAGCTGCGTCGTCTCTGAGATCTGCTCGTCCATTTCCCCCGGTGCGAAGCTTTCGCCACTGGCCGCCTCGAAGGGCGCGGCCGGTAAGTTGCAATGCTTTGGCCGACATAATACCATTTGTTCATTTCCGAGGTAAGCCTTGACTTCGCAGCGCTGGCGCCGCATCGAAGAACTCTACCACGCCGCCCGCGAACACGGCCCGGCGGCTCTCGAAGGAGCCGATCCCGGCATCCGGGCGGAAGTGGAGCGGCTTCTCAAGCAGGACTCCGAAAGCGGCGGCAAGCTGCTCGATCAAAGCGCCGCGGACCTGGTCACCGGCCTCGCGGAAACGCCCATCACGCCCGGCGCCCAGCTCGGCCCGTACAAGATCGAGGCGATGCTCGGCCAGGGCGGCATGGGCCGTGTGTTCCGCGCCACCGACACGCGCCTGAACCGCCCGGTTGCCATCAAAATCTGCAAGGACCAATTCAGCGGCCGCTTCGAACAGGAATCGCGCTCCATCGCCGCCATCAACCATCCCTACGTCTGCACGCTCTATGACGTCGGCCCCAACTACCTGGTCATGGAACTGATCGAAGGCGAAACCCTCACCGCGCGCCTCAAACGCGGCAAGCTGCCGCTCGACCAGACCGTCCGCTACGGAGCCCAGATCGCCGAAGCCCTGGCCGTCGCCCACGCGAAAGGCATCGTTCACCGCGATCTGAAACCCGGCAACATCATGCTCACGAGGTCCGGCGTAAAGGTGCTGGACTTCGGACTCGCCAAATCAACCGAAGACCCATCCCTCACCAACACCGGCGTCATGGGCACGCCCGCCTATCTCGCCCCGGAGCGCCTCGAGGGAAAGGAAGCCGACGCCCGGACCGATATCTATACTCTCGGCCTCGTGCTGCTCGAAATGGCGGCCGGCAAACGTTCCAAGTCCCCGGAAGATCTGCCACCGCCGCTGGTCCGCGTCGTAAAGCGCTGCCTGGAAACCGACCCCGACGACCGCTGGCAGTCCGCGCGCGACCTGAAATGGGAGTTGGAGTCGATCCCGTCTACACCCGCGCCCGCTTCGCCGCCTTCCCGCGCCGCCTTCTTCGTCTTCGCGCTGGCAATCGTCGCGCTGCTCACGGTGGTGCTCGCCGTCGTCTACTTCCGCCAGCAGCCCCCTTCGCCGCCCATCGCGCGATTGAATGTTTCCCTCCCCGCGAACGCGCACGTCAGATCCCTTGCGGTTTCTCCGGACGGGCGGACCAT
>JAJYKC010000162.1 GCA_021788955.1 Acidobacteriota bacterium | reverse complement strand
GCCGGTTCGTTAATCGGGAACTTTACCCAGCCGTTGCCATTCGACATGACTTTCGACATCAGGGCGGAGTACTCGGTGCTGATGTCGCGATCGTCGAAATGCTGGTACAGACGAAAACCCATCATGTCCCGGTAGAAGTCGACCCAGCGGTTCATCTCGCCCCAGCCGACATTGGCCACCATATGGTCGATGTGGAGCAGGCCGGTCGGCCTGACCACTACATCCTCATCCACCGCCCGATAGCCCGGGAAGAAAGCGCCGTGGTAGTTTCGCCGCTCGACGAAGGTGTGAATCGTCTCTCCGTAAAGAGCAATCGAGGCGGTGATCACGACGCCGCTCTCATCGCGCTGCTCTGTCGGCGGAGTCACCGAAACGGCGCCCCGCTGCGTTGTCTCGCGCCAGGCGGAAGTTGCGTCGTCCACCGTCAGCGCGATCGCCTTCACTCCGTCACCGTGGGCGAACTGCTGCGCGGCGATTGGCGACGAGGGGCTCAGCGCGGTGGTCAGCACGAATCGTATCTTGCCCTGCTCCACCACATACGAAGCGCGGTCCCGCGTGCCGGTTTCCGGACCCCGATAGGCAATCAAACTCATTCCGAAGGCGGAACGGTAGTAATGCGCAGCCTGGCGGGCGTTGCCCACGTAGAATTCGACGTGATCGGTCCCGTTGAGCGGCAGGAAATCGGCGCCGGCTGGCGCGTCGTGCACGGGCACGGCAACTTGAGGCATCTACGTCTCCTTCACACGCGAGCCGGTTCCACAGCCCGCCTCATGGCTTCGACGCAGCGCTGGTTCTCGCCGTCGGTTCCGGTAGAGATTCGCAGGCACTGCGGAAGGCCGAAAGCAGCAAGCGGACGCACAATCACGCCCTGCCGCAACAACTGTTCGTTCAACGCGGCGGCCTGAGCGGCGCCCGCGCACTCCACCATCACGAAATTCGCTTCCGACGGCGCAACCGTGAACCCCATCTCGCGCAACGAAGCCGTCAGGAACCGTAAGCCGCGCGCATTTAACTCGAGCGACCCGTGCAGGAACTCCTTGTCGGCGAGCGCGCCGATGCCGGCCGCTTCCGCCAGCAGGCCCGGCTCAAACGGCAGCTTCACCTTCAATAAGTTCGCAATCAGCCGCTCATGCGCGAAGCCGTATCCGATCCGCGCCCCGGCCAGTCCGTACACCTTCGAAAACGTCCGCAGGGTGATGACGTTGTCGTAGCGGTAGTACATCGAGTCGGGATAGCGCGGATTGTCTTTTGCGTACTCGAAATACGCTTCGTCGAGGATGATCAGCACACGCTCCGGCACGTGCCGGTGAAAGTCGTCAAATTCGGCCTTGGTGAAAATGGTCCCGGTCGGATTGTTCGGGTTCGCAAGGTAGACGATCTTGGTTCGGGACGTGATCGCGGCGGCCAGCGTGGGCAGGTCGTAGCGCCAGTCGCGGTAGGGCACGGTTCGATAGGCGACGCCCCGGCTTTGTGCCAGCACTTGAAAGCCGATAAACGCCGCCTCCGTTGTGAGCACCTCGTCGTCATCGCACAGAAATGTGCGGATGATGTTCGACATGATGCCTTCCGAACCGTTTCCGGCGATGACATTTTCGACCTTCACGTCGTAGTTTTCCGCAAGCGTTCGGCGAAGCCGCATCCCCGCCTCGGGATAGCGATGCAGGATGGCGAGATCCTGCCGGGTGCGCTCGATCGCCATGGGGCTCGGACCCAGCGGATTCTCGTTCGAGGCGAGCTTTGCCACCGATTCGAGGCCGTACTCGCGGCGCACCTGCTCCGCGCTCCGGCCGGCCACATAGGGCCGCAACGCCTCAATGTAAGGGGGAACCAGGGGCATGGCAATTCCATCCTACCGCCCGGCGAGTTGCGCCGGATCGGCCAGTATTCGTTTACTGGAGGAAGAGATGATCGAACGCTATACGCGCCCTGAGATGGGCAAAATCTGGAACGAAGAGAGCAAGTACCAGGCGTGGCTCGAGGTGGAACTAGCCGCCTCCGAAGCGCTGGCTGAGACCGGTGAAGTGCCGCGCGAGGCCGCTGCGGCCCTCCGCCGTCACGCTGGATTCCGGCTCGAACGCATCCACGAGATCGAGAGCGTCGTCCGCCACGACGTGATCGCCTTCACGACCGCGGTTTCTGAAACCATGCGCGCGGCCGGACACGGCGAAGCCTCCCGCTGGTTCCATTACGGGATGACCTCCAACGATGTGGTCGACACCGCGCAAGCGCTTCTGGTGAATCAGGCCTCCAAACGGATCGCCGCCGGCATCGCGAAACTCGAGAAAGTGCTTGAGCGGCGGGCGTTCGAGTTCAAGGACACAGTCCAGATCGGACGCACCCATGGGATCCAGGCTGAGCCGATCACCTTCGGGCTGAAGATCGCGCTGTGGTACGACGAGCTTCGCCGCAATGGCCGGCGTTTTCGGGACGCCAGCGAGGACATGCGCGTCGGGAAGATTTCCGGCGCGGTCGGCACCTTCGGGCACATCGGCCCGGAGGCGGAGGCGCGCATTTGCAAACGGCTCGGTCTGGAGCCCACCCCGATCGCCTCGCAGGTCATCGCGCGGGACCGTCACGCGTACTACCTTTCGACATTGGCGCTCGTGGCCGCCACCCTCGAGAAAATCGCGCTCGAGATCCGGCACCTCCAGCGCACCGAAGTGCGCGAAGCCGAGGAGCCGTTCGGTGCCGGCCAGAAGGGATCGTCGGCCATGCCCCACAAGCGCAATCCGGTGACCTGCGAGCAGATCTGCGGGTTGGCGCGCGTGGTCCGTTCCAACGTCCAGGCTGCGTTCGAGGACATCGCCCTCTGGCACGAGCGGGACATCTCCCACTCCTCGGTGGAGCGCGTGATCCTGCCCGACTCGACTATCCTCGCCGACTATATGCTCGACAAAACGACCTGGCTCGTGGATGGCATGCGTGTGTCGGCCGAGCGCATGGCGCAAAATCTCGATCTCACCCAGGGACTCGTGTTCTCAGGCCAACTCCTGCTCGACCTGGCCGCGGCGGGTATGTTGCGCGAAGAGGCATATAGGCTGGTGCAAGGCGAGGCGATGAAGGCCTGGGAGACCGGAGCCAGCTTCCGCGAGGCGATCGAGCAGTCGCCCGAAGTAGCAAAGTTCCTGACGGCCGAACAACTTGCGGAGAGTTTTTCCGTCACCCGCCAACTGAAGAACGTGGGCGCGATCTTCCAGCGGGTGTTTGGCCGCCAAAACGAAGCCACCACCGGCTAAGGGCGAATGTTGGAGATCCTGCCAAATCTTTGCTTTCATTTTGCAGCGGTTTGGTTAAACTATAGATTCAGGTGAGTTCGTGATGAAAACGCTCGCCCCAGACACGACGGCCGGTATCTCTGAGTTCCAGCTCGCCCGGGTGTTGCTGGTCGACGACAACCCGGCTTCCCGTCTCACCCTCCAAACGGTGCTTGAGGCGGGTGGCTATCATGTTGATTCTGCTGCCTCGGCCGCCGAAGCCGTAGGTAAAATGGACTGTCACGAATACGAACTAGTCCTGAGCGACCTGCAGATGGAATCTCCCGAAGCGGGTTTGCGGGTCTTAGCCCACGCCCGCATTATGGACTACGAACCGGCCACCGCTATCGTCACGACGTATCAGAACTCCCACCCAGCCAACCAGAAGCGAGTGCTGATCAAGCCCATAGACCTGCCAGGGCTGCTCTCAAAAGTGGCCCAGTTGATCAGTGCTCGAGCGGCGCGGCGAATGCGGCGGGAGCTGCGTCAGGCAAGCGCCTAGTCACGTCCCCCACAGCAGCTACCGCCTCTTCAAACGCATCCAGAGCGCCCGTGAAGAAGTGATCCTTCGACTTCACGAAAAGCAGTAGCTTTTCTCCTTCAAGTGTTTGAAAATAATCCTTCATACTTCCAGCGGGACCGAACTGATCGTGCGTGCTCTGGATGAAGGCACGTGGTACGTCGCAGTGTCCCAGGCTCGAACTGTTCGGGCAACTGGTGGGAAACCCAACGGCGATGACCCGCTGGACCTGCGCCGTGCAACCCAGCCGCAGGACGATCCGCGAGCCGAAAGAAAAACCTGCAAGAATTACCGGAAGTCCATGATAACGCTCTGTTAATACAGACAGCGCAGCGCGGGCATCCTCCAATTCCCCTTCGCCGTGGCCGTACTTGCCCTGACTGAGGTTTACGCCGCGATAGTTGAAGCGCAGCACGACGGAGCCGGTCTTCCGGAGCGCGCGCGCAATCCGATAAACCACCTTGTTGTGCATCGTTCCGCCGTGCTGCGGGTGGGGATGGCAAACCAGGGCAGCCGATCGGGGGGCACTCTCTTCCGGCTCCTCAAGTAAAGCTTCCAGTTGTCCGGCCGGACCGTTGATAAATAAAGACTGAATGCTCCTTGGCATCGTCTCAGTTCGAACGGTAGTTGGTGAATTGCATATCGATCTGGAAGTCGGTCCCTCGAAGCAGCTGCATCACTTCCTGCAACGTGTCGCGGTCCTTCCCGTTGACGCGGACCAAGTCCCCTTGGATCGATGCTTGAACTTTCTTCTTGCTGTCCTTGATCGTCTTGACGATTTCGCGGGCCTTCTCGATCGGGATGCCTTGCTGCAGCGAAATCTCCTGGCGGACGCTGGATCCGGCGGCCGTGGTGATCGCCCCAAAACTCAGACCCTTCAACGGAACCTTCCGTTTGATCAGCTTCTGTTCGAAAACCTCAGTCACCGCTTTGAGCTTGAACTCGTCCTGGCTAGCAAGCGTGATTTTGTGGTCCTTTTCATTGAGCTGGATCGAGCTGTGGGAATCCTTCAGGTCGTAGCGGGTCTGGATCTCCTTCAACGCCTGCTGGATAGCGTTGTTCACTTCAGCCAGATCGATCTTAGAGACGATGTCAAAACTGTTGTCGGGCATGGATCTGCTGACTAATCTAGCAGATCAAGGGCCGTGCGGTTCCCGCCTGCGTCCGCCCCTGAGTGAGAAAGAAATGCCGATCTTTTTCGCCCTTTCTTCCGTCTAATAAATATAGCGACGGACAAGTGGGGCTGAGTGTAACCCGTGAACCTGTGCGGCTGTATGGTGTACAGACATCGCGAGGCAGGCTTCGCGGCTCGAGAAGGTAACGATATGACTTGCGAAGAAGACCGGTTGATCGCCGAGGTGCTTGGTGAACCTCTCCCGGCGGAGGAGCGTCTAACCGATGATCCAAACGCAAACGACGCCGGCTATGTGCCGGAAGCGCCGTCGCCCACGCCAGTCCTGAGGCGGCTTCGGTCCCTCCCCTTGCGGGCATTCCGAACCGCTCACTGACGGAACCCCTGCCAGCGTATCCTTGCTGAATGAGTCCCGAAATGGAGCCGACCCGTCTGACGGACCCGGCGCTTAATGGCGTCCTTGGCGAGTTGGTCCAGAGGGAGCCGATCTTCCATCGCTCGGAGTTCGGGACGACCCGGGCGGATTATGAGCGCATGACCGCGGACGATTTCTGGGAGGTCGGCGCGTCGGGCCGACGTTATAGCCGCGCCTTCATCCTGGATCTTCTTGAGCAGCGTGCCATCGCAGCTCCAGCGGAACAAGAATTGGAAGCTTCAGAATTCTGTTGCCGCCGGTTGGCCGGCGAGGTGTATCTGCTCACCTACACGCTCGTCCAGAACCCGACGCGCAAAACTCGGCGGTCGACGATCTGGCAGCGGACTCCCTCGGGCTGGCAGATCGTCTTTCACCAGGGCACGATCGTCGAAGAACCTTGAAGCTGAACTCGCACGGCCTGGCGGAATATACTCAAGGACTGAACGACTCTCATGTCCCATCCACTGAACCCCTACAGCAGCAGAATCACACAACCGCCCTCCCAGGGCGCCTCGCAGGCCATGCTTTATGCGACCGGCCTGACGGAAGAAGATCTATCCAAGCCGCAGGTCGGCATCGCCAGCGTGTGGTACGAAGGCAACCCGTGCAACATGCACCTGCTTGGCCTGGCGGAGAAAGTGAAGGAAGGCGTTGCGGCCGCCGGCATGACCGGCCTGCGCTTCAACACGGTCGGCGTCAGCGACGGCATCTCGATGGGCACCGAGGGGATGAGCTATTCCCTCTCCTCGCGCGAGGTGATCGCCGACTCGATCGAGACCGTGATGGCGGCCCAGTGGTACGACGCCAACATTTCCCTGCCCGGCTGCGACAAGAACATGCCCGGCTGCGTCATGGCCATGGCCCGGCTGAACCGTCCTTCCTTGATGGTTTATGGCGGCACCATCCGCGCCGGCCACTG
>JAJYKC010000161.1 GCA_021788955.1 Acidobacteriota bacterium | reverse complement strand
GACCGGAACTTTCCGCCCGCCGCGGTACACCGTCAACGTCATCACATCGCCCGCCCGCTTCCGCGCCATCGCCCGCGACAGGTCGTCCTGCCGCGTCACGGGCTGTCCGTCGATGGCGACAATCAGGTCTCCACCAATGCTGATCTCGTAGTTGCCCAGAACCACGCTTCGCTGCCCGCCGCGGACTCCGGCCGCCGCCGCTGCCGATCCCGGCCGTACGTCTTGCACCAGCAACCCCCCATCGCCCGGCAGATTGAGCGCCTCGGCATAAGAACCGGCGATATAGACCGTCGTGACACCAAGAAACGGCGGGCGATACGTCCGCCCGGCCCGGTAATCGGTGAGCATCAGTTTGGCGCGGTTAATCGGCATCGCGAATCCGATCCCGATATTGCCGCTCGGCCCGTAGATCGCGGTGTTGATCGCGATCACATTCCCCCGCGAATCGAGCAGCGGTCCGCCACTGTTGCCAGGGTTGATCGCCGCGTCCGTCTGGATCAGTCCTTCCAGCCGGCGCCCGCTTTCGGTTTGCAGGTCGCGCCCCAGAGAACTGATGATCCCCGTGGTCAGCGTGCCATCGAGCCCGAATGGATTCCCGATGGCAAGCACCTTCTGGCCAACCTGGACCGAGTCGGAGTCGCCAAGCCGCAGGAACGGTTCGGCGCGCCGCGGCTCGATCTTCAGTAGCGCCAGATCGTTCACCGGATCGCGATCGAGCAACTGGGCCCGGTAGTGCGTCTGGTCCGGCAACGTCACCTCGATTCGGCTCGCGTCGGCGATCACGTGATTGTTAGTCAGAATACGCCCGCCGTTGTCGATGAAAAAGCCGGATCCGGTGTCCTTCGACGGATACACCTCGAAGAAGAAGTCCCTCTGGTAGACCGTGCTGGTGATATTCACCGTGGCCAGGTGCGCGGTCTTGTAGATGTCGATGTTATTCACCTCATCCGGGCTGAGGCCCGCCAGGTGCGCTGTGTCGGGTTCAGACCAGGCCACGCTCGTCGAGCGGATTTCGCGAAACAGCCGCCGCTGGCCCCAGTCCGTGCGCAAGGTAAGCGCCACGAACGCGGTCACAATCAGGGTCGAAAATATCAGAATCCGTTTCATCTGCTCACACTCCGCAGCACCTCGTACACGGAGCGCACCTGCTCGGCGGTGTGGGCCTTCGATTGGGAAGTATCAATCACGAAATCCGCAAACTTCATTTTCTCTTCGTCCGGCAACTGCCGGTCCAGGCGGCCTTCCACCTCCGCCCGGCATAGGCCGCTCCGCTTCATCGCCCGTTCAATTTGCTGCTCGCGGCCGCAGACAACCACAATGAGTTTGTCGAAGCGGCCGTAACTTCCAGTTTCTACCAGGATGGCGGCTTCCACAACCACGATGGCATCCGGTTCCCGGGCCGCAATATCCGCCGCAATCTCCCGCTCTCGCCGGCGCACCGCCGGGTGCACGATGGCGTTCAGCCGCTGCAGGCGTTCCGGGTGTGCAAACACGAGCACGCCGAGCTTCCTGCGGTCGATCTGCCCACCCTCGGCGAGTACGTCCTTGCCGAACTCGGCCACCGCCGCCTCGTACGCTTCGCCGCCACGGAGAAGCACCTGATGGCCCAACTCGTCGGCCTGGATGAAGTGACAGCCCAGTTTTTGAAGTTCCTGGCCGACGAAGGACTTGCCCGTAGCCAGCCCGCCGGTCAGCCCTACGAGGAGCACGGCGCCGCCTCTCGAACCTCCAATCGCCGCTCCGCCGCCCGAACGGTGTTCGACATCAGCATCGCAATCGTGAGCGGCCCCACACCGCCAGGCACCGGCGTGATGGCGCCCGCCATCTCCGGTCCCTCGATCGGATGCACGTCGCCAAGCAGGATGCTCCCTTTCTCCGCAAGCTGCCGCAGTTTCTCCGGCTGCCGCGCGTAGATCCGCTCGGCTTCCTCGCGCCTCGTAAGCCGGTTCATCCCAACGTCGATCACCGCCGCACCCGGCTTGATGAACTCTCCCGTAACCAACGCAGCCCGTCCGATCGCCGCCACAAGGATGTCCGCTCGCCGGCACTCTGCCGCCAGGTCGGGTGTCTTGGAATGGCAAATCGTCACCGTCGCGTTCTCATGCAGCAGCAGCAGAGCCATCGGCTTGCCCACGATGTCGCTGCGCCCGATCACCACCGCCCTCCGCCCTGCAATCGGAACCCGATACCGCTTCAGAAGCTCGATGATCCCGGCCGGCGTACACGCGCGGGGCGCCGGCGAGTTCGCCACCAGGCAGCCCACGTTGTAGGGATGGAATCCGTCTACGTCCTTTTCCGGCGAGATCGCAAGTAAGATCCGCCTCGCGTCCACCTGCGCGGGCAATGGCATCTGCACGAGAATTCCGTCGATCTCCGGCCGGCGGTTCAGTTCCTCCACAATCGCCATTAGTTCCTCGGTGGTGATGGAGCCGGGCGGCGTCAGGTGTTCGCTGAAAATGCCGAGTTCCCCGCAGGCTTTCACTTTCGAGCGAACATAAATCTCCGAGGCCGGATTGTCCCCGACTAGGACGACGGCGAGCCCCGGCCGGCGATGCTTCGCCGCAAGCGCCTCCACTCGCGGTTTCAGCTCAGCGAGGATAGAATCTCGTACACTTTTCCCGTCCAGGATCTGGGCGCTCATACACCCGTGAGGATAACAAGGACGGCCTGGCGGAAGCGGACAAACCGCTCGTTCTAAGCCGAAGCTGCAGCCTGCCGGCGGCGGCGAAAGTGATACGCCAGCGCGCCGGTGGCGATGGTGACCACGGCCGAAAGCGACACGCGTGGCTCCAGCGTCAGTCCGATGATGGTCATCCACACGCCGATTACCACGAAGAACACCGGTATCGCCGGGAAGCCCACGTCGAGCACGCGCAACTTCTGCCAGCCGGGCCGCCGGCGAAACACAAACAGCGAAGCCACCGAAAGCACGGCGAAAAAGTTCAGCGTGAACCCGATGTAAGTGAGCAGGTCGCGGAACGGCGTCAGAGTCATCAGGACCGTGCAGACGCCTTGGCTGACCAGGGCGATCACCGGCGTGTGCCACCGCGGATGCACGCGCGCCGCCGCGGGAAAAAATGCGCTGTTCCGCGCCATCGCGTAGTAGACCCGCGGCCCAATGGTCACCATGGCGTTTACCGTAGCCAGCAGCGATATCGCCATCGCGGCGCTGAACGCTCCAGCCACGCCGGGTCCGAACAGCCGCGACGCCGCCAGAGCGCCGATCGCCACAACACCCTTGGTCTGCTCGAGCGGCGTGCTGTAGATGAACACAACATTCAGCGCCACATACAGCGCCGCGACAAGAGCGGTTCCGGTGGCAAGTGCAATCGGCAGCGTTTTCGAAGGTTGTTTCAACTCCTCTGCCACATACGTGGCCGCGTTCCAGCCGCTGTAGCTGACATAGATAAAGAACAAACTGATCGCGTATTGCGCTGCGAGCGGCGTCGAACCGGTTCGCGCGGCCGGTTCGGCGAAATGATGCCAGTTGCCGTTGCCGGCGACCAGCGCCGCGACAATGAACGCGACGATCACAAACACCTTCCCGCCGGTAAGCAGGTTCTGTATCCGCGCCGTCCGGCGCAGACCGAAGCAGTTCAAGGCGGTGAAAATCGCCACCACCACACAGGCGAGCCCCTGCGCCCAGCCAAACCGAATCTGCCAGGCTCCGGTTCCGATGACATAGGCCGGGCCGTTCTGTTTGAGCGCGGGAAAGAAATAGCCTGCATAGTCGGCGCAGGCCAGCGCGGCCGCCGCAATCGGCGCCGAAAATCCCGCAAAGAAAGACACCCAGCCGGTCATGAATCCCCAGGTCGGACCGAACGCCTCGGTCAGGTACACATACTCGCCGCCGGAACTTGGGAAGTTAATGCCTAACTCCGAGTAACACAGCGCTCCGGCGAGCGCGCAGACCGCGCCCACGATCCAGATAGAGAGAACTAACGACGGGGAACCAAGCGGACCGGCCAGGAACCCGGTCGCGGTAAAGATGCCGGTGCCGATCATATTCGAAATGACCAGCGCCGTAGCGCTTACCGTGCCAAGCTGCCGGAGCAGGCGGATCGAGGAAGAATCCAGCACAAGTTACCGCGCCACCGCGGAGGGAAACATCGCGCCGCCAAGACTCCCGGAACGCACTAATGAGCTGCCTCCGTCGCAGGCAAAGACACCGCCCGTGATATAACTCGCGGCGTCCGAGCTAAGATACAGCGCCATATCGGCGAGTTCCTCCTTGGTCCCTAAACGCCGGAGAGGCGCGGAGCGCTCCACCGCATCCCGAATCTCCGCGGTCGGCGCCAGGCGCCGCATGCCTTCGGTGTCGTCGGTAGGGCCAGGCGTCAGACAGTTCAGCCGCACGCCCGATGGCCCCCACTCCAGTGCGAGTGTTTTCATGAGCATCTCAATGCCGGCCTTCGCGGCGCACACATGAGACTGTAACGCGATCGGCTGCGTCGCGTGGGCTGCCGAGATACTCAGTACGGAAGCGCCCGGCTTGCGCAAGTGCTCGTATGCCGCGCGGCAGGTGTTAAAAGTGCCGAGTAAGTCGATGTCGATGACGCTCTTAAATCCGTTGGCCGACATGCCGGTCGCCGGAGCGGGAAAATTGCCCGCGGCCGCGCACACGACAATGTCGATCGGCCCATACTCTTCGCTCGTGTGTTGCACCGCCTCGGCCACCGCCGTGTAATCGCGAACGTCGATCGCCGCGGTAGCAATTATGCCGCCCTTTTCGCGCATCGATTGCGCGGCCGCGTCGAGCCGTTCCTGCTTTCGACCGGCGATCGTCACCCTTGCGCCATGCTCGGCGAAGCGCTCCGCGATCGCCTGTCCGATGCCGCTGCCTCCCCCCGTCACAAAAGCTACTTTCCCGGTTAACAGACCTTCGCGGAAGATACTTGCCATCGAGGGCAGAATATCACGCGCGGCGGCGCTTATACTGCAAGTTGCACTAAGATTTACATCGCCAATGAATCTCTCCCGACGCTCTCTCCTCATTTCCACCGCCGCCGCGCCGTGGACCTACGCCGCCTCCGCCGCCCCGCCGGCGCCCTTCGGCGCCTGTCCGTCTCCCCGCCAGCTTGCCTGGCACAAGCGTGAGTTCTACGCCTTTCTCCACTTCACCGTGAACACATTCACGAACAAGGAATGGGGCTATGGCGACGAGGATCCCTCCGTTTTCAACCCAACCGATTTCGACGCCGACGCCATTGTCGAACCCCTCCGCGATGCCGGCATGAAGGGTGTCATCCTCACCTGCAAGCATCACGACGGCTTCTGCCTCTGGCCCACCGCAACCACCGATCACTCGATCCGCTCGAGCCGCTGGCGCAACGGCAAGGGCGACGTCGTGCGCGACATCTCGCAAGCCGCCCGGCGCCACGGCCTCGACTTCGGCGTGTATCTCTCCCCGTGGGACCGCAACAACGCCGCCTACGGCACCCCCTCCTACGTGCCCCTCTACCGCCGCCAATTGACCGAACTGCTCACCAACTACGGACCCATCTTCGAGGTCTGGCACGACGGCGCAAACGGCGGCGACGGCTACTACGGCGGAGCGCGCGAACGCCGCACCATCGACAAGACAACTTACTACGGCTGGCCCACAACCTGGGATCTCATTCGCCGCCTCCAGCCCGGCGCGGTGATTTTTAGCGATGTCGGTCCCGACATCCGCTGGGTCGGCAATGAAAAAGGCATCGCCGGCGACCCTTGCTGGGCCACCTACGACCCCGTCGGCGAGCATGGCGGACCTGCCGCTCCCGGCGATGTGCGCGCCGCCGATTCCCCCACCGGCACGCGCCACGGTTCCCACTGGCTGCCGGCCGAGTGCGACGTCTCCATCCGCCCCGGCTGGTTCTGGCACGAAGCCGAGAACGGCCGGGTGAAGACGCCGGAGGCGCTGCGGAAGCTGTACTTCGAGTCCGTCGGCCGCGGCGCCAGCTTCCTGCTGAACGTCCCACCGGATCGCCGCGGCCTTCTGGCCGATCCCGACATCGCCTCCCTGCGGCAGTTCGGCAACGACGTTCGCGCCATGTTTGCCCACAACATCGCAGAATCCGGCCGCATCGAAGCCACGAACGTCCGCGCCCACAGTCCGCGTTTCGCGCCCGAGCACCTTTTATCGCTCGCCGCCGGCTACTGGGCCACCGGCGACGGCGTTTCCCAAGCCGATGTGACGCTCACGCTTCCCCGCCCCGAGCGAGTCGGGCTGATCCGGCTTCGCGAAGAGATCGCCTACGGCCAGCGCATCGAATCCTTTGCG
>JAJYKC010000160.1 GCA_021788955.1 Acidobacteriota bacterium | reverse complement strand
GGCGGCCATCGTCCCGTCGGGCGAGAGCCTGGCATCGCTTTCCTCCTCGGCGGTGGCCGTAAGCTGGTCCCACTTGCCGGTGCGTTCGCGCCACAGAAACAGATCCCCCTCGGCGGCGATCAAAACCTCGTCACCCGACTCGGACCACGAGAACTGGCTTTCCCGTACGCGCCGGTTCTGCCACCCGAAGCGCCCATCCGCCGGCGGTTTCACCGCTGCCGCTTCCAGTGCCGGGAACGACAGGACTTCCTTCTCCGACTTCGACGACACCTCGTACAGCATCAGTTTGTCGCCCTTACGATAAAGGAATCGCCCGCCTTTGGGAGACCATTTCGGAGAAGATAATGGCTCGCCAGCCGCTTTGCGCAGCGCGTCGATGGCATCCAGAGTGACGGGCTTCTTCTCGGCACTCCAACCCGCAGGCGCAATTGCTGTCAAAACGAGCGTCGTGAGGGTAACTGCGACAAAACAACGAGACATGGTTCTTCATTGTATCGCCGCCCGTTCGAAGCGCCTGCTATGTCATCCTCGAAAGGATGAAGCTCACGTTTTGGGGCGCAGCGCGGACGGTGACGGGATCGATGCACCTGGTTGAGGCATCGGGCCGGCAATATCTGCTGGATTGCGGCCAGTATCAGGGCCGGCGAAAAGAGGCCGAGGAACGAAACCGGAATTTCCCGTTTCCCTGTAAGTCGATTGAGGCCGTGATGCTCTCGCACGCGCACATCGACCACAGCGGGAACCTCCCGTCGCTGGTTCACAACGGCTTTGCGGGACCGATTTATACGAGCCCGGCGACGGCCGACCTGTGCGTGCCTATGCTTACGGATTCGGCGACGATTCAGGAGAAGGACGCACTCTACCTCAACGGGCGCGCACAACGAAGACGCTCGCTCGGGGCTAACCACGGGGCGGCCGTGGTGACCCCGATGTACACCGTCGAGGACGCGCAGAACACCTTCCCTCGATTCCAGGCGCGCGCCATGCACGTGGCGCACCCGGTGGGGCCGGATCTTACCTACCAGCCATTCGACGCCGGCCACATGCTGGGGTCGACGTCGATGGTGCTGGAACACACGCCGGCGCCTGGCCAAAAGATTCGTCTGGCGTTCTCGGGGGATGTGGGGCGGCCGGGACTGCCGATCATTCGCGATCCCGAGGCGGCGCCTCCGGTTGACTATCTCATCATGGAGAGCACATACGGCGGGCGATTCCATAAGCGCATCGAGCACGTGGCCGACATGCTCGCCGATGTTGTGAACCGCACGTACCACCGCGGCGGGAAACTTGTCGTACCTGCCTTCGCGGTCGGGAGGACGCAGCAACTCGTCTTGCTGCTTCACGAACTGATCGAGGCGAAGCGCATTCCGGCGTTTCCCATTTTTGTCGACAGTCCGCTGGCGGTTAACGTCACCGAGGTCTTCCGGAAACACCGCGAACTGTTCAACGCCGAGGCGGAGGCGTTCGAAAACGAAGGCGAGGATCCGTTCGGCTTCAAACGGCTGCGCTACCTGCGCGACGTTGCCGACTCCAAGGCATTGAATGACCTGCGGGGTCCGTGGATGGTCATTTCGGCTTCGGGAATGTGTGAAGCCGGGCGCATTCTTCACCATCTGAAAAACAACATTGAAGACCCACGCAACACGGTCCTCATCACCGGTTATCAGGCGGAGAACACCCTCGGCCGGAAGATCGTGGACCGGCATGCGGAAGTGCCGATTTTCGGTGAACCTCACCGATTGCGCGCCGAGGTCGCGGTGATGGAAGAACTCAGCGGCCACGCCGACCAGACGGAATTGCTCGCCTGGCTGGCTCCAAGCGCGAAGGGGTTGAAGCGCATCTTTTTGGTGCACGGCGAACCAGCGCAGCAGGAGGCGCTGGCCGCGGCGATCCAGGCGCGGTTCGGCATTGAGGCGATCGCGCCCGAACGCGGCCAGTCCTTCGACCTGACTACTGAATAGGCACCAGGACCGTATTGCTCAGGTGGGCATTCAGAGAGAACTGGAGGGGCAGGGAAGCCCCGGAGGCTGCGTCCTGAGGAATGACAACCTGAGCTGAATTGAATCCGTCGTAGCCGGCGGCGCATCCGGCCCACGCCACCTGAATGTTCACGCCGCCGAGGCTGACTTGCGGCGTATCGATTAGCGGATCCAGCGGCGAAGCAGGCAGGGGGAAGCCGTAGACGGGATCTGTCTGGCACGGGCCGAAACCGGTTCCGAGGATGGTGATCGTCTCTCCGGCCTTGGCCGGCGCCGATTGCGAAACAGCGGAGCCGTCGGCATGCGCGGCGGTCACGAACTGCTTGCCGTTGATCCATTGCGGGAACAGGCCCGGAGCGTTACGGATCGCCGTGAAGTCCCCGGAAACGTTCGCCAGCCCGGCGCCGGAAACGGTGATCGTGTGCTGGCCTTCCGGCAGGTCGGGAGGCAGCACGGCGTTGATCTGCTGCGGGGAAACGTACATCAGCGCGAGCAGCCGCCCGTCCACCATCACGCTGGTTCCGGCTAAGGCCTGCGGCAGCGGGCTCGACTGGGCGGCGCCGGTGGAGCCGGCCAGATTCTGGCCGAAGATGGAAACCACCGAACCGGGCGCCACCGCGTCGTCCGGTGTCGCGCCCACGGCATTCTGCACCGCTGCCGGACCCAGATAAGGCGACTTGCCCATCTGCGCGATGAGAACGACGGGGCTGTTCACCGTGACGGACACCGCCGGTGTTGCGCTGTTGGAGGCGCCGTTCCAGGCTTCGAACTGATAGCCCGGGTTGTCTTTTTCCGTGACGGAAACCACCGTCCCCTGCGCATAGAAGGAATCGGTGCTCGCCGGGTTGAGCAGGAAGGTGGCTGCGTTGGCGGGATTCGCGCTTATGCTCAGCCGGTACTTCTGCTGATACGCGGCGCTGATAGTGATCACATCTGAGGTCAGCGTGACAGTTCGCGTAGCGGCCCCGCCGTCGGACCAACCGAGAAAATCCAGCCGCGAGTTTGCGTCCACCGATATCGAGGCGGGGGCCGAAACAGCGACCGCGACGCCGGAGGCATGATCGACCTGGCAGGGCGTCTGGCACGCTTTGCCGTCCACGGTCAGATTCAATCCCGAAGGCACGGTCTCGACGACCAGCCGCCCCTGCACCTGGTAGTTCGCCGTCAGTGTCAGCCCGGAGTTCACCGCGTTCTGATCGACAGTTACGGTCTGAGACTGTGGCCCGCCGTTCGACCACCCTTGAAACACATACGTTCGCGTGTCTGAACCGGTCTGTTGGGAGGCGGCCGACACCTGGTGGGTGCTTCCCAGGGGCCAGTAGTAGTTGTACTGCCGCTGGTTGCTCACGCCATCGACGGTTAGGGCCAGGCCGAGAGGATTGGTAAGAAACGCCACGTGGCCGGCCGCCGCATAGTTAGCCGTCACGATGTCGCGGCCGTTGACGATCGAGGGCGTTACATACGTATTGCCCTGGATCGCACTGCTTCCACTCCATCCGGTAAAGGCCCAAACCTTCCCGCTCGAGTCGGTAGCCGGGGACGGCGCCCCGATCTGGTGAACGGAATTGGGGGCGAAATCGAAATCCCCGATGCACAACGGGGCGACCGTCGCCGGCGCTTGCACGGGCAGAGCGTCGCCCGACGGGCAGGCTCCGCTCGAGTTCGGATTCGCCATGGTCTGGACGAGCGCATGATCTACAATCACCGGCAGGCCAAGGGGCGAGGTGAGGAAGCGCACGCGCTTGGCGATCTCAAAGTACGGGTAGAGTGTCGCCGGGCCCGTGAAGTTGAGAGTCGTCAAGGGCTGGTTGCTCGTTGTGATCCCGTTCAACCAACCCTGAAACACGAATCCCGGGAACGGGAAGACATTCAGCGTGAGGGTCCCGGCCGGATAGTAGGCGCTCGCCGAGCCCCAGAAACACGCGCCGTTCACGTATACCAGGCCGGGGACATAGACGTTTGGGGGGATGCTGCCCGGGGCTCCGTTGCAGGTAGGGGTGACGCCGGCCGGCGCGGCCGAGGCGAACACTAGTTTCAATAAGTACAGCGCCGTCACGTTGGCGGTGATCGAGGTAAGCGATGGATCCGCCGTCACGGTGATGACCGTGTTCGAGCCGAGCGTCAGCAGCCCGGTATTTTCCGTCCAGCCCTCAAAGGAGAAGACGGTTCCGAGCGAAGGAGTGGTCTGCACGGCTCCGCCGCCCGGCACGAGGAGAGAAGGAGGCAACGGCGCCTCGGGGAACGCCAGGATGTGTTTGCTTCCGGCCGGCCAGAGAAAGACCTGAGCCGAGGAGTACTCGACTCCGTCGACGGCGAAGATGGCGCCGGGAATACTGGTCGAGATCTGTACGCCCGTCGTAGTCTGGGCAGCCAAACTCGTTGCTGCCAGAACGAAGAAGGCGGAATACGTGAGTCGCATAGGTTGGCTCGGCTCCCAGAGGTGGCGTCATCCTGTTCATCGGCGAATCGCAGGGGAACTTTAGACTGCAAAATTCCTCAGGGCGAGCCGCGGCTTTCCGCTACACTAGAGGCTTCCGATGCAAGAAACGATCCGTCCCGCAGTGCGTCTGGAAGGCGCCGTCACGCTCCCCGGAGATAAGTCCATATCCCATCGCTATGGCATGCTGGCGGCGCTCACCGAAGGCGACTCCGTTCTCCACAATTACTCGCTCGGCGCCGACTGCCAGTCCACCCTTGGGGCCATGCGCGCTCTCGGGATTCCCATCGAAACGTCCAACGGCGTTACCACGGTGCGCGGCAAGGGGCTTGCAGGGTTGAGCCGGCCTGACGGGATGCTCGATGCGGGCAATTCCGGGTCTACGATCCGGATGCTGTCCGGCATCCTGGCCGCGCAGCCTTTTTGCAGCGAGATGGGAGGGGACGAGTCGCTCAGCCGCCGTCCGATGCGCCGCATCATGGAACCGCTCGGCCGGATGGGCGCCCGCATCACCGCGCGGGATGGGCAGTTTCCCCCGCTTTCGATTGACGGCACTGCGCTTCGCTCGATCGAGTACACGCTTCCGGTGGCCAGCGCGCAAGTCAAGTCGTGCGTTCTGCTGGCGGGGTTGTTTGCCGACGGAGTCACCACGGTGGTTGAGCCGATGCGCACGCGCGACCACACGGAGATCGCGCTGCAGCAGTTTGGCATCCCGGTGGAAATCCGCCACGGCGCCATCTCGATCAGTGGCCGGCATCCGCTTCAGCCCGCTGAACTCACGGTACCCGGCGACCTCTCCGCCGCCGCCTTTATTCTTGTCGCGGCGCTGCTTGTTCCGGGCTCCGACGTTGTGATCCGCGGCGTCGGTCTCAACCCGACCCGGTCGGCGCTGCTCGATTTTCTCGTTTCGATCGGAGCTCCGGTGGAGGTACTCAGCATCGGCGAGCGCTCCGGCGAACTATCCGGCGACCTGCGAGTTCGCGGCGCGCAGGTTACCGGCGGAACGCTATTCGGAGCGATGACCGCCGCCCTCATCGATGAAATTCCCGTTCTCGCGGTGCTCGGCGCCGCGAGCCGGGATGGTTTGGCGGTTCGCGACGCGGCTGAGTTGCGGGTAAAGGAGACCGACCGGATCGCGACGGTGGCCGAGAACTTCCGGCGCATGGGGATTCAGATCACGGTCCGCCCGGATGGCTTCGATGTGCCCGGCGGCCAGAGTTTCCAAGCCGCCGCGCTCGACTCGTTCGGCGATCATCGCATCGGCATGGCCTTTGCCGTCGCCGCGCTAGCGGCCTCCGGCGAGTCCACCGTCGAGAACGCGGAGGCAGCATCCGTGTCCTTCCCCGGCTTTTACTCCCTGCTGAGGGATCTGGCGCGATAAACTTTCCGGAAAGGATCCCCTTGGATACCTCCGATCTAACTCTTGAAGGTCTCATCCACGACCTCAATAACGTCTTTCAGACGATCCGCGAAAGCGCGGAACTGCTCGCCGCCGACCCGAAGTGGAAGAAAGTCGCGGGCACGCTCACCCGCAGCGTCAACCGAGGCCAGCGCATTGCCGGCAGCATTGTGGAAACGAGCCGCCCGCCGGCCGAGGTGGGCACGGTAGCCGCAGCGGCCGTGGAAGCCGCAACCGACTACATTGACTGTCTTCGGGCCAAACCGGTCGCGTTCGACCTCGCGATCGAGCCGGGATTCCGCCTGCCCGGCAACCCGGCTGCGTGGGAACGCGTGCTGGTGAACCTGATCCTGAATGCGGCGCAGGCGGGCGCCACCCGCGTCACCATCCGGGCCCAATCGGGACGGATCGATATCGAAGATAATGGCGCCGGCATCGATCCGCAGGTTCTGTC
>JAJYKC010000159.1 GCA_021788955.1 Acidobacteriota bacterium | reverse complement strand
CGCCGGCCGTCTCCGAATGCCGTTACGGAGGCGTAGCGTTCAATTGGATTCTTCTTGAGGGCCTTCCGGACGATGAGCTCCAGATCGCCCCGCAGACTCCGCTGTAGCTTTTCCGGTGACGCGTCCCGTTTCCTCGCAAACGCTTCCCCCCGCGCGGGCACCGCGTCCGAAAGCCGCGGCGGTTCGGTCTCCGTGATGGCCTTGATTAGCTCGGCCGGGGAGTACGGCCCCGGACCGGCCGGATGTTGTCCAGTCAGAAGCAGGAATAGCAACACGCCGAGCGCGTACACATCCGTCGCGGTCGTGACGGGGCCACCTGTCACCTGTTCCGGCGCCGCAAAGAGCGGAGTCATGGGACTTCCGCCTTCGAGAGTAAGCCTTGTCGCGGCGGCCCGGCTTGCGTCTTCAGCAAGGAGCTTGGCGATGCCGAAGTCCAAGAGCTTCACGTCGCCCTTGTCGCTGACGAGAATGTTCGATGGCTTAATGTCCCGGTGAACGACAAGATTGGCGTGAGCCTGCGCGACGGCGGCCAGGATATTCAGGAAAAGCGCGATGCGCGCGTTCAATCCGAGGGTGTGCTCGTCGCAGTATTCGTCGATGGGTTTACCCTCCACGTACTCAAGAACAAGATAGGGTTCTCCCTTGGGAGTTACACCGGCATCCATCAATTCTGCGATATGGGGATGAACCAACTGGCCGAGAATTCTGCCTTCGCGCTGGAATCTTTCGACCGCGCCTCGGGAGGCTACGGCGAAGTTGAGGAACTTGAGCGCCGCCCGGCGCTCGAAGCGGCCATCTGCACGCCCGGCGAGCCAGACGTTACCCATTCCACCCTCGCCTATCCGCGAGACGAGCTTGTAGGGCCCGACCGTTTCCCCAGGTAAGGAATCCCCGTTTGGTGGCTGTGGTTGACTCTCCAGGAAATGTTCCTGGGATAACGCGTCATGTTCCTCCAGGAGCTCCTCCACGAGATTGGCAATATCAGATCGTTGCGTGCGGAAATCCGTCAACCATTCAGCGCGCTGCTGCTCCGGCAGCGACAGGGCATGGTCCAGGTACGGGCTGATTTCCTGCCATTGTTCAGGGCTCAATGCGGACATGGCTTCTTAAATCTGCAAGTCCGGACGAATGCTTCGATGGAGGTAGATGCGTGCTCTCTCCCAGTCGCGCTGGATCGTCCGTTCGCACAGGCCTTTCATTGCCGCGATTTCCGCAAATGAAAAGCCGCAGAAGAACTTCAAATCGACGACTTCCGCAAGAGAAGGCTCGGCTTGGGCCAGTTCGTCGAGCGCATCGCTGATCCGAACGAGCCCCCGGCAATCGGGCGCATCTTCAACTTCGGCGCCAACCGCCGTGATTTCGAACTGGCCGCCACGTTTCTGCGCAGACCGGCTTCTCGCGTGATCGATGATCAAACCCCGCATTACGCGAGCGGCATAGCCCATGAATCTGTTGCGATCGGGGAAGGACGTTCCCCCTCTGCCGGCGATTTCGACGTAGGCCTGATGCAGGAGCGTTGTCGCGCTGAGGCTCACCGGTGCACCGTGCCGTGCTAATTCATTCCTGGCAATGCGGCGCAATTCGCGGTAAAGGGCGCTGAACAGCGCATCCACAGCAGACTTGTTGCCGCGCTCGGCTGCTTCCATGAGCACGACTAGACTGGACCCACTCCCCAAGGCGTCCGCGTCCATAATCTATGTCACGATACGAGAACGAAATACGCTTTAGTCTAGCACAAAGCTTTCTAGAAGATGTGAGAGTTCACCGAACAACCGTGCTGCATCGCAAACTTCTGACTTACGCCATTCGCACGGTGGGCTGTTCGATATCAACTTGACCCATCACGCCGACCCGTCGACTTGGCCCCTCGCCGGTCACCAGGCTCGCGTCGGACAGCCACGCGACGCGAAGTCTGGCCGCTGATCCTGGTCTGGACCTGCCTTTAACCGTGATTTCCACATCACGCCCGAGCCTCAACAGCAGCCGCAACAGCCGTTCGACCGAGAAACCGGAGAGCTTCCCCTGCTTCAGAGCAGACACCCTGGGCTGATCGATTCCGAGGATTTCGGCTGCCTGGCTCTGCGTGAGCCTACGCCGATGGAGTTCGGCGATGATTTGTGCGGCCAACTCGGCTTTCGCCAAGAGGTCATCCGCATGCGGGCGGTTCAGGTCCGCGAATACGTTCCTGGAACTCGGCGTTGATTCTCGATTCGGCATGTTGCCTCTCCTCACTTCCCGGCCAGCTTGCATGCAAGCTGGCGCCGTTGCCGCATCAGCTCCAACTCGCGCCGGGGAGCCGCGATTCCAGACGTTGACCTCTCTTGAAAAGCATGAAGGACGTAGGTCGCCTCCCCGAGTTGCGCGACGTAGACTGCCCGATACGTCCCGCCCGGATCATCCGCGCGTAACTGTCAGACGGTCTCGGCGAAGCCTCGCACGATTTTCGCTCTTTCGTGCTGCTGGCCGACTTGCGCCTGGTCGAGCGCGAAGCCGGGCTTTTGTCGAACCAAGGGCGGGAAGTTCGATAGACGGTCGAGCAAAACCACCAGCCAGACCAGCTTGCGCGGTTGGACAGGTTTCTCCGGCACAGCCCATTCTATGCCACATCTGGCATAAATTGATCGTCGCGAACTGTAGCACCTACTGTAGCAGCGCAAGAACGGCCACCACGCCATGCACGCAACGAGCCGAAATTGAAGCAAATTGATCCTCACCGCCGACTTGGCCTCAGTCCTGTCTCATCGGAGGTCGCGGGTTCGAGCCCGGTCGTCCCCGCCACTCTTCTGATTCCCCCATAGATTTTCTTGCTGAGCGCAGCGCTGCCCATCCAGTCGCCTGCGCGCGCCTGCCCGTTCGTGAGTCATTCCTGCGGGTCCGCCGGATTTCCGATCGCAATTGAAGCCATCGGCATATGTCTTGACTCATTTTCAGATTAGATATAATCTAAACTATCAATGGATGCCGAGGCGATTAAACGCTCGCTGGAGGGCAGCGGGTTGCGGTGTACTCCGCAGCGGTACGCGGTCATGGCGTTTTTGATGGGACAGTCCAAGCATCCCACGGCGGGGGAGATCTTCGAGGCCGTGAATCGGGTGGATCCGCGGTCTTCGCGGGCCACAATCTACAACAATCTGAGGGACCTCGTGCAGGCGGGTCTGGTGCGGGAGGTAGCCGCCGAAGGCCGCGCTGCGCGATTCGATGCCAAAGGCATGCGCCATCACCACTTCATCTGCGACCGCTGCGGCAAGGTGGAGGATGTGGATTGGTACGACGTGTCCACGCCTGAGTCTGGCTACCTCGGTAAGCGGACTCTTCGCGAATGCGAACTCATTTTCCGGGGACTGTGCGCGAAGTGCGCTTCGCTGCGGGTTTCCCCACGTAGTTCGTCTTAGTGTTTTGACCAAATCGAAGGAACAGGAGTAAAACTTGTCAACCGAAACGAAGTGCCCGGTGACGGGCGCCGCCCACAGACACACAGCGGCCGGCGCCGCGACGAATGCGGACTGGTGGCCGAATCAACTGAACCTGAAGATGCTGCGCCAGCACTCCCCGCTCTCGAATCCGATGGGCGAGGAGTTCAACTACCGGAAGGAATTCAAGAGTCTCGACCTCCATGCCGTGGTCAAGGACCTTCATGAATTAATGACGTCCTCGCAGGAGTGGTGGCCGGCCGACTACGGCCACTACGGCCCGCTCTTCATCCGCATGGCGTGGCACAGCGCGGGCACCTATCGCATCGGCGACGGCCGGGGCGGTGCGGGCTCCGGCTCGCAACGTTTTGCGCCTCTCAATAGCTGGCCGGACAATGTGAACCTCGATAAGGCGCGGCGCCTGCTGTGGCCGATCAAACAGAAGTACGGACGGAAGATCTCCTGGGGCGATCTCATGGTTCTCGCCGGGAACGTGGCATTGGACTCGATGGGGTTGAAGACTTACGGTTTCGGCGCCGGACGCGAGGACGTCTGGGAGCCCGAGGAGGACATTTACTGGGGCTCTGAGGGCAAGTGGCTGGCGGACGAGCGCTACAGTGGCGATCGGAACCTGGAGAATCCACTGGCCGCGGTTCAGATGGGCCTCATTTACGTGAATCCGGAAGGGCCCAATGGTAAGCCGGATCCGGTTGCCGCAGGGCGGGATATTCGCGAGACGTTCGCACGCATGGCGATGAACGACTATGAGACGGTGGCGCTCATTGCCGGCGGGCACACGTTCGGCAAGGCGCACGGCGCGGCCGATCCGAGCAGGTATGTCGGTCCCGAGCCTGAGGGCGCAGCCGTTGAGGAGCAGGGTCTCGGTTGGAAGAACACTTTCGGCGCCGGCAAAGGCGTCGATACGATCGGCAGCGGATTGGAAGGCGCGTGGACGACCAACCCTGTGAAGTGGGATAACAATTATCTGGAGAACCTGTTCGGGTATGACTGGGAACTGACGAAGAGCCCGGCGGGCGCCTACCAGTGGGTTCCCAAGGGCGGCGCCGCCGCGAAGGCGGTTCCGGACGCGCACGATAAGTCGAGGCGCCATGCTCCGATCATGTTCACCACCGATCTCGCTCTGCGGATGGACCAGATCTATGAGCCGATCTCCCGGCACTTCCTCGAGAATCCGCCGGAGCTTGCGGACGCGTTCGCCAAGGCGTGGTTCAAGCTGACGCACCGCGACATGGGGCCGATCTCGCGTTACCTTGGCCCGCTGGTTCCCGCGGAGCCGCTGCTCTGGCAGGACCCGGTCCCGGCCGTGGATCATGCATTGATCGGTGAGGTGGAGATCGCGGCGCTCAAGGCCAAGATCCTCGCCTCCGGGCTGTCGATCTCCCAACTGGTTACGACGGCATGGGCGTCGGCGGCGACGTTCCGCGGCTCCGACAAGCGCGGTGGCGCAAACGGCGCGCGCATTCGCCTGGCGCCGCAAAAGAATTGGGACGTGAACGAGCCGTCCGCTCTGGCGAAGGTTCTCGAGAAGCTGGAGGCGATCCAAAAGGAGTTCGACAGCTCGCAGACCGGCAAGAAGAAGGTTTCGTTGGCCGACCTGATCGTTCTAGGCGGCTGCGCGGCCGTCGAGGAAGCCGCGAAACGAGCCGGGCACGACGTGAAGGTTCCCTTCTCGCCCGGACGCACGGATGCGTCGCAAGAGCACACAGATGTGGAGTCGTTCGCCGTACTCGAGCCGACCGCGGACGGATTCCGCAACTACTTCCGCAAGGAAGACCCAAGGGCACCGGAGGATGTACTGATCGATAAGGCGCAGTTGCTGACGCTGACCGCTCCCCAGATGACGGTTCTGATCGGCGGGCTGCGGGCGCTGGGCGCCAACTATGGGCAGTCCAAACACGGTGTCTTCACCAACCGGCCCGAGACACTGACGAACGATTTCTTCGTCAACCTGGTCGACATGGATACCGCGTGGCAGCCCTCCTCCACATCGGAAGGCGTCTTCGAGGGGCGCGATCGCGCCACGGGCAGGATCAAGTGGACCGGCACGCGCGTCGACCTGCTCTTCGGTTCGAACTCGCAGCTTCGGGCAATCTCCGAGGTCTATGCCTGCGACGACGCCAAGGAGAGGTTCGTGAAGGACTTCGTTGCCGCCTGGAGCAAGGTCATGAACCTGGACCGCTTCGACCTGGTCTGAATTGCTGAACTCCCCGTTTTCGGAATTCCGAGAACGGGGAACCATTTCGTTCAAGCATTTGGTCGGGGCGGGGCGATTTGAACGCCCGACCCCCTGCGCCCAAGGCAGGTGCGCTACCAGGCTGCGCTACGCCCCGACATCTGCTACTCCTTCAATTCTAAACTGTCGCGCCGCGCCGAAGCGATTTCGGAAATTCCTTGTGGGCCGCCTTTCGATACACTCACGGGAGTAGGAAAAGGAGACTCCCGTGAAACGCATCGCCGGTATCGTTGGGATCGTCATCGTAATTCTTCTTGCCGCTGTGGCGGCACTTCCATTTCTTATCGACGGCAATCAGTTCCGGCCCGCGCTCGAAAGCCGCCTCACGGCGGCGCTCCACGGCTCACGCAAGATCGCGTTCACGATCCTGTCGATGACGTTCTCGCTGGCTGCGGTCTTTCTCCCGGTGCTTTTCATGGGCGGGATACTCGGACGGCTGCTCCACGAATTCGCCGTCACGATAAGCATGGCTATACTTATCTCCGGATTCGTGTCCCTTACGCTCACCCCGATGCTCTGCAGCCGTTTTCTCCGGCCTCCCGCTTCTGAGCGCCACGGCCGTTTATACCTTTCCATGGAGAGGTTCTTCGACGGTATGCTCCATCTCTATGAG
>JAJYKC010000158.1 GCA_021788955.1 Acidobacteriota bacterium | reverse complement strand
ATAATAGACGAAAAGCGAGGGAATATGACGGAAGTTCGTCGACTCTCTGCGCCGCCGCTCGCCGCGGCGTTCGCCATGCTGGCGTGCCACGTTGGACCGCTACTGGCCCAAACCCCGATCCGCTCGGTTCTTCTCTCCCCCAGTCCGCCCAACGGCGGCGAACCGATCGGCGCCTGGAGCGGCGGAGCCCTCCTGATGATCGAGGGGCACATGAGCGGCGCGCCGCTGTTGCGGATCTACGATTCTTCCGGCTCCGAAGCGCAGGAGATCGTCCTTCAGAGCGAAGGCGGCGGGGGCGTTAACATCGGGAGTCATCAGTTCGCCCGAAGCGTTGAAGGCTATGTGGTGTACGCCGGAACCTCCGACGAAGCCGGAGGCTTCCTGACCATCGTCTCCCCCGGCGGAGAAGGCCAGCGAGTCGTGCGGACGGAGCCCTACGTCCCGTTCGCGGTCACCATCGCCCATGATGGAACCATCTGGACGGCAGGTCTTCTGAAGGACGACTCTGGCAGAGACGTGGGCGACGCCGCGAGTTACTTGATGATCCAGCGCTTCGACATACAGGGAACGCCGCTCCGCGGCGCGGTCCCGCGAAGCACATTTCTCGGATTGGAAACGCCTGTTGGCGGTTCCTTCTTCGTCAGCTCGAAAGACCGCGTCGGCTGGGGCTCCCCCTTGGCGCACCGCTACATGGAGTTCTCCCTCGACGGGACGGGACGCTACTCGCCAGCTATCCGTTTCCCTTCTCGCTCGCGGATATAAGCGGAGTGGCGCTCTGCGATGAGGACAGACTCTGGATGTCCGTCAAATCACAGCCGGACCCGAAATCAGCCCTCGCCGGCCAGCAGAACACGCTCGCCACTTTCGACCGCGCCACCGGCGCCTGGCACAAAGGCCCCACGCAACCCTACTTCTATCTGTACGGCTGCGACGCAAACACGCTGATTACCGCCGCCACCACCTGGAGTAACCTCACTTGGCTCGCCGAAAAGTAACTTCCTGTTCCACTGCCACTCGACGATCCGGACAATCCACGGGGCAGCGTTCATCGGCCATCGGGGCCGCACGCGTAGCCGTCATTAGATCCCCGGCGACGGCCTGGCCTGACACATTCAGTGGGGGGCGACAGTACCAAATCCCTGCAAATTCCTGCTTGACACACTTGCGCGACCGTGCTAATGCTTTCCTTAGGAGGGACGGAGATGGCCATTACGGCGTCGAGGGTACCTCGGGGGGGGCTGATAGTTCTCGCCCTCACAGGTATGTTGATGTCCCAGAGTGCCGTCGGTAATCGGCACTCGTTACCCCGGCCGGAAGTCAGGCCAGCCACGGTTGCCATCCTCAACCCAGGCCACCCGCCGCTGAGAGATTTTTTCTCCGGCCTGCGGTCGGATCCCCGGCTCTCGTTTAAAGAGATGCTCGCCCGCCGGCACCCGGCTACGAAGTGCGCCCCAAGCTCGGGCCGCGGCTCGGCAACGTCTTGGCTCGACCGCGCGTTGGGCGTGACCACGGTCCACGCCCAGCAGGGTAACTGCACCGGCGCATACTTTCAATACTTTGAACAAGATTGCTCGACCGGCGCGCCTTGCAGCGGGGGCTACGTAGACAGCTCCGAGAGCGGTGGGAGCGCTTACTACAATGGCTTCTATTGCTGTGTTTACTGTTATGGTTGCAACGGCTGTTGCGGCACAGGATATCCGCTGTGTTATAACGGCGGATCACGCCCGACCCTGGAGGAGCGAACCAAATGAAGGAAAGCAAGAGACGCTCGACAACGCTGCTTTGGGTCGTCGCAACCGCTTGCTGCGCCGCGGTCTATCCCGCGACCGCCCGGGCGCAGGCCATCCAGCGCTCGGTCGCCCTAGACCCGCCGCTTGAGATAGGGACGAAGGTCAATTCAATCGGCACGTGGAGCGGAGGCGCGCTTCTGGTGCTGGAGGGGGAATTAGCCGGCGCCCCTGTCATACGAATCTACGATTCGTCGGGAACGGAGGTTCAGCGGATCGACCTGCAGGTTCCAGGAGCGGAAGGACTCGACGTCCTACATCGTAGGATCGCAAGGAGCAGTTCAGGCTACGTGGCCTTCGCGGGGAAAGCCTATGGCGACGGCGACCGCGCCGGAGGCTTCCTCGCCATCGTCTCTCCCGATGGAACCAATCAGCGCGTCGTGCGCACTGAGCCGTATTTTGCGTACGCTATCACCTTTGCCCCCGATGGAACCATTTGGACGGCAGGACTCAATAAAGACGTCGAGGAGGGCAGCGACGCGGGAAACGCCAGCTACTTCGTCGTCCAGCGCTTCGACACGCAGGGCAGGCAACTGGGCGGCGCCGTGCCGCGAAACACTTTTCCCGGCCCATATGCACCCGTTGACACTTCCTTCTTCGTCACATCGAAAGACCGCGTCGGCTGGGTTGCCCCGATGGCGCACCGATACATGGAGTTCTCCCTCGACGGAAAGCTGCTCGCCAGCTACCCGTTCACCTTTTCATACTCAGACTTGAACGGAGGGGCGCTCTGCGGCGATGAGACTCTCTGGATGTCGCTCAGAGTAAGACCGGACCCGAAATCGCCCGGTCCCCAGCAGTCCGCCCTCGCCTCCTTTGACCGCGCCACCGGCACGTGGCACCAAGGAGCCACGCGGCCCTTCACCTACCTCTATGGATGCAGCGGGAACACTCTCATCACCACTACTACCTGGAGTAACCTAAACTGGCTCGCGGAAAAGTAACCTCTCTACCCCACCACCACCCGATGATCCGGACAACCCAAATGCACCGCCTCCGCCATCTTATGCACTAACTCCGGACCATGCTCCGCGTAAAACGGCAGGAACGAGTAATACCGCTCCTGTAAGTGCCGCTCGGGATAAACTAACTTCACCAACTTACTCACCCCCGCCCCGGCCCGTTCCGCCCGCCGCAGAGCCTCCCTCGCCACCTTCTTCTCCATCTTTTCGAGCTGGTAACTCATCTTCGCCCCGCTGCGACGCATGGCTTTCACTAGCGTCGGATCCAGCCCGAGCGTTGCCGCCTCGAGCTTCGCGATCAGCTCCCCTTGCCGCCGCCGCGCCACCGCATACTCATCCCTTAACCCCGCCGGCACAAGCGTCCGCGCGGCCGCCTCCCGCACCTCCGCTTCCGGCCGAAGCAAACCCGGCACGCTCAGCCCGAACTTCTCCATACGCTCCGCATCCGCCGCCGGCACAAACGTAAACGAAGCCCGTGGCACAGCCACCGGCATCCGGCCGAGTAACTCGCGGTAAATCACCTCCGCCTGCGCGAAGTAAGCCATCTCCGCCGGACCGCCCGCATAGGCAATCGTCGGCAGTAAGTAATCCTGCATCACCGGCCGCAGCACCGCGTTCGGCGACAGCTTCTCCGCCTCCGCGGCTAACTCGTCCGTCCCATATTGCTTCTCGCCCGCGGTGTAACGCCCGTCCCGCACGCGCAGCGTGTGCCGGTTGTTCCCTTCGATCCGGAAAAATAACGACGTCTCGGGCTCGATCAACACCTGCGCGTGATATCCCGCCGCTTCCAGCTCCCGCGCCCGTTCCCGCAGCTTCGCGTTCAGCCCCGGCGCCGCCCCCACGGCCGCCCGCAAGAACGGAGCCGCGAGCTCCCGGATTCCTTCCTCAAGCGGATTCACATACAGCAAGTCATACGGACGCAGCATCTCGGCGAGCATCGCGCGGAACGCCGCCATCAGCGTCACGCCCGGCCGGTACGCCCGCCGCGCCATCTCCCGTGCTTCCTCGCCAAACGGCATCCGCCCGATCGCCCGGGCCAATTCGTCATCCGGAACCCGCCGGACAACGCGAGTTCCCGTCATCTGCCGCGGCCCGCCCTCGGCCTCCATCCGCAGACTCACGGGCCCGTACCCGCCGCCGAATACATGGCAGTGGTCGACCTCGGCGAAATCGTGGTCCTCCGCCGGCGCCCAAAACACCGGCACCGCCCGCACCCCCGCCTCGCGCAGCGCTTCCGCGAGCTTCACTACCGTCAGCGCCTTGTAAACCGTGTAGGCCGGCCCCGTGTACAGACCCAACTGCTGGCCGGTCACAACCGCTACTGTCCCCGGCTTCGCCAACTCCTCCAGCAGCGGCGAACCCGCGTTCGTCTTCCGCAGCGCCTCTACCAGCGCCGCCCGCCGCGCCTCGGGAAAATCCATCCCTTCCGCCGCCCGCTTGTACGATTCGAAATCGTGTGGGTTGAACGCATAGAACCGGCTAACCCGATCGAAATGATACTGATAGTCGGCGAACAGCCGCGATGTGCCGGGAATTTCGGTGTATTGGAGACATTGCGTTTCCATGAATGGCCGTTGTGCGGTTCTCTCCGGGCGCCGCAACCGCGCACACGCCCTTTCAATCGATGAACGAAACCCGTCCAAAGTTCCGAACAATTCCTCCGGCCCAATCTGACAAAATGAAGAAAACCATGGACGACCAGGAGTTCCAACGGCAAGCCGGCGCGGCGCTCGAAGCGCTCCACCGCCGCCTCACCGAAGCTTCGGAAAACGCGGACTTCGAACCTGATTTTAACGCAGGCGCCCTCACGATTGAGTTCGAAGATCCGCCGGCCAAGTTCGTTGTAAGTCCGAACTCGCCCGTCCAGCAGATCTGGCTGTCGGCGCAATCGAAAAGTTTCAAGTTCTCCTGGGATGCCGCCCGCGCCGCGTTCACTCTGCCTGAAACCGGGGAAACGCTCGACCAAGTGATCGCCGCGGCTATCTCCCGCCAGCTTGGAGTAGCCATCGAGTTGTAATGCCCGGCGTCTACATCGCCTATCCTTTCTGCGCGCAAAAATGCACTTACTGTAACTTCGCTTCCGGCGTCCTGCCTCGCGATCTGGAAGGGCCCTATGTCGACGCCCTCGTCCGCGAACTTCGCGCGACTGTGTGGCCGTGGACGCCCGAAACCGTTTATTTCGGCGGCGGCACGCCGAGCCGACTCGACCCCGGCTCGCTCGCGCCGCTACTGGCCGCCGTTCCCGGCCGGCCGTATCTGGAAGCCACTCTCGAAGCCGCTCCCGCCACATTCCCCCACTCGCACGCCGCCCTCTGGCGCGAAGCCGGCATCAACCGCGTCAGCCTCGGCGTCCAGTCCTTCGTCGAAAGCGAATCCCGCCGCTCCGGCCGCCGCCACACCGGCGAAAACGTCGCCGAAGATGTCGCCGCCCTCCGCCGCGCCGGCATCGAAAACTTCAACATCGACCTCATCGCCGGGCTCCCCGGCCAGACCGCCTCTTCCTGGCGCGCCTCGCTCGAACACACCGCCCGCCTCGCCGCGCCCCACGTTTCCATCTACATGCTCGAAATTGATGAAGACAGCCGCCTCGGCCGCGAAGTCCTGTTCAACGGCGAACGCTACGGCGCGCCGGACGTTCCCTCCGACTCCGCCATCACGGACTTCTACGAAACCGCCGTCGCCTTCCTTCACGCCGAAGGCATCGAGCGCTACGAAATCTCCAACTTCGCCCGCCCCGGCTTCGCCTCGCTTCATAACCTGAAATACTGGCAACTCGCCCCTTACCTGGGCTTCGGCGCCGACGCCCATTCCTTCGACGGCATCTCCCGCTGGGCCAACGTGGAAGATGCGGCCGAATATGTCCGCCTCATCGAGGCCGGCCTTTTCTCACGCACCGCCCCGGAGCCCGCTCACTTGAGCGAAGAGAAATTCTTCGTCAGCCTGCGCCTGGCCTCCGGCATCCGTCCCACGCCCGACGAACGCGAAAGATACTCGGCGCCGCTGCACCGCTTTCTCGCCGAAGGCCTGCTCGAAGAACGCGACGGCGCGCTCCGCCTCACCAACCGCGGCGTCTTACTTTCTAACGAAGTGTTTCAGGAGTTTCTCCAACCATGTCAACTCTGATCGATCTCCGCAGCGACACCGTCACGCGGCCCTCGCCCGAAATGCGCCGCGCCATGATGGAGGCCGAAGTCGGAGACGACGTATATCGCGAAGACCCGACCGTCAACTGCCTCGAACTCCGCGCCGCCGAAATCCTCGGCAAAGAAGCCGCTGTCTTCGTGCCCACCGGCACCATGGGCAACACCATGGGCATCAAGGTGAACACCCATCATGGCCAGGAAGTCATCTGCGAAGCCCGCGCCCACGTGATGGACTGGGAACTCGCCATGATGGCCTGGTTCGCCGGATGCCTCGCCCGCCCCATCCGCGCCGAAGACGGCATCCTGCGCTGGTCCGCCATCCAGGACCACCTCCGTCCCAACGGCCCCAACTGCGCCGGTACCGGATGCATCGTCATCGAAAACACCCACAACATGGCCGGCGG
>JAJYKC010000157.1 GCA_021788955.1 Acidobacteriota bacterium | reverse complement strand
TTCCTCCCCGGACCTGGGCGCATGAGTGGGGCGTTCAGATCGCGCGCGGCCTTGCGCACGCCCACGAGCACGGCGTGACGCACCGCGACGTCAAGCCGTCGAACGTGATCTTGTCCGGCGAGGAGATTCCCAAGCTTACCGACTTCGGCCTTGCAAAGGTGTCCGACGAGTCGGCGCCCAACGGCGACGTCAGCGCCAGCGGATTCGGCCGGCTTATCGGCACCGTGCCGTACATGTCTCCGGAACAGGCGTTGGGCATGGACATCGACGCGCGGTCGGATCTGTACTCGCTCGGCGTCATGCTGTTCGAGTTGGCAACGGGCCAGCTTCCGTATGATACGGGCGGCGGGCCGGTGAAGATCTGGGACGTGGTGCAGGCGCCGATCCGGCATGCGCGCGAAGTCCAGCACGACGCGCCGGAATTTCTCGACCGTTTGCTCGAACAGCTCCTCGTGCGTGACCGGGCGGAACGGAACATTACGGCGCGCGAAGTGGTGCAACTCCTCGAACTCGCCGAACGCGGCCCTTCCACGCCAATACCCGCGACGAGGCGTACGGACGAGCCCGCGATCGCGGTGCTTCCGTTCGCCGACCTGAGCGCGGAGAAAGATCAGGCGTATTTCTGCGACGGACTCACCGACGAGATTATTCACCTGTTGAGCCAGGTACGCGGCTTGCGAGTCATTGCGCGCACGTCGGCGTTCGCGGTGCGAGCGAGCACGGCAGATGCCGCGGAGATCGGGAGGAAGCTTGGCGTGCGCTCGATTCTCGAGGGCAGCCTTCGCAAGGCGGGCGACGACATTCGCCTGACGGCGCAGTTGATCGACGCGGCCAGCGGAAGCCCTCTGTGGTCGCGGCGGTTCGACCGGCGGCTCGTGGACATCTTCGCCATTCAGGAAGAACTGGCGAATGCGATTGTCGAGACGCTGACCAAGGACCTGCTCACTCCCGCTCCCGTGCGCGTAACCAAGACGCCGAGCCTGTGGACATACAGCCATTTCCTTGCCGGACTGCGGGAGTTCAATAAGCAGAATCCGCATTCGTTCCGGAAAGCGATTGAGAATCTGGAGACCGCGCTAGCGACGGACCCCGACTATGCTCCCGGGTGGGCGTTGCTGAGCGAGGTTTACTCCGCGTTGATCTGGTACGGTGTCGAGCCGGCGATATCCGCGGCGCCAAGGGCACGTGAATGCGCGCGGCGCGCTCTCGAACTCGACGACCGGCTCGACAACGCGTACGGCACGCTCGCTCTTCTGAAGGCGCGCTACGAGTGGGACTGGCGCGGGGCGGAACGCGAGTTCCTCGCGGCGCTGCGGCTGAACCCCGGATCCGCGAAGCTGCACTTTCATTACGCGATGGACTTCCTCACGCCGATGGGACGGCTGGAGGAAGCGGTGGCCGAGATTCACACCGCGCAGAAACGCGACCCTCTGTCTCCGATGCTGCAGACCGCCGTCGGAGGCTGCTATCACCGGCTGCGCCGCTACGAACTCGCCGTACAGCAACTTCGTTGGACCGTGTCGATGGAGCCCGGTTTCTATCATGCGCACCTGAGCCTGGCGCGGTCGCTCGAGCAGATGGGACGGTTCGATGTGGCGCGGCAGGAGTTCGAAGTAGCGCGGACGCTTTCGGACGGCGATGCGCTGACGCGGGGCGAACTGGGCCACTGTCTGGCGTGTATGGGTGAGCGGGAAGCGGCGACGAGGCTGCTGGAGGAACTGGTGGAAGAGTCGCGGCGGCGGCACGTGACGCCGTTAGCCCACGCGCTGATTCACATGGGACTGGGGCAGACTTCTGAAGCGCTGGACGCCATCGAAGAGGCGGTGAAAGCGCGCTCCGGGCTGGTGGTGTGGCTTGGTGTGGATCCACGAGTGGATGCTCTCCGCAAAGATCCGCGTTTCATCGGCATCCTGACGGGTATGGGGCTGCTCGACAGAGTCACGGCATCGGGAGCGTAAGGAGATGGCCGGCGTCGCGGAGTGGCTGGAACGCATTGGTCTGGGCCAGTACTCTTCCCTGTTTGAAGCCAACGCGATCGACGAGGAGGTCCTGCCGCTTCTTGAGGAAGGAGACCTGGAGAAGCTAGGCATCCCGCTTGGGCACCGGAAGAAGATCCTGCGGGCGATCGCGTCGCCGAAGCCCGCGGTCGCGGAGCCCAAGGGCGAGCGGCGCCAAGTCACCGTGTTCTTCCTCGACCTGGTCGGCTCGACCGAGATTTCGCAGAAGCTCGACCCGGAAGATCTGCGGGAACTGGTGCGGCGGTATCGCGACGCGGTGGCCGAGCGGATTCTTCATTACGAAGGATTCATCGCGAGCTACATGGGCGACGGCGTGATGGCCTATTTCGGCTGGCCGCGAGCTCACGAGGACGACGCGCAGCGGGCGGTGTGGGCGGGACTCGGAGTGATTGCGGCGCTGGAGACCGTGGCGGCGCCGGAGGGGATTCAGCTACGCGGCCGTGTGGGCATCGCCACGGGCCAAGTCGTGATTGGGGACTTAGTCGGTGATAACTCGACCGAGACCGACGCCGTGGTCGGACAGACGCCGAACCTGGCGGCGCGCGTGCAGGGGGCGGCGAGCCCGGGCGAGGTGGTGATCGAGGACGCGACGCGGCAATTGGTCCAGGGTTCGTTCGAGTTGAATGACATGGGCGCGGTTCCGTTGAAGGGTTTCGCGGAGCCGATACGCGTATGGCGCGCGCGGGCGCCCCGCCCCGTGGCGTCGCGATTCGAAGCGCGCGATACTGCGCCGGCGCCGATGCTGGGGCGGGACCGCGAGCTGAGCCGATTGCTGGAGAAATGGAGCGAAGCGCGCGCCGGACGCGGGCAGGCGGTGATCCTTTCCGGCGAGGCTGGCATCGGGAAGTCGCGACTGGCGTGGGCGCTGCGCGGCGCCGTGGCCGACCAGGAAAGCCGCCATCTCAGTCTCCAGTGCTCGCCATATCACACCGGAAGCCCACTTTATCCGGTGATTCTGACCATTGAGCGTTCGGCCGGCTTCACACATACGCTGGACCAGGAAGCGAAACGGGCGCGGCTCAGCGCGTGGATTGGGGAAGCGCAACCGTCGCGCGAACAGAGGGAACGGTGGGAACCGGTGCTTGCGGAATTGGTTTCGCTGCCGGTGGCCGTCTCCGCCGCCATAAGCGCCGAGCAGCGGCGGCGGCAGACGATCGAAGTGCTGCTCGAAATCTGCGGCCGGATCGCGCAGCTCGCTCCGCTGCTGCTGTTAGTCGAGGATCTTCACTGGGCCGACGCAACGACGCTCGAGCTGCTCCGCCAGTTGGCGGGACGCGTGGCAGAGCAATCTGCCTTGCTTCTGCTTACACATCGCCCCGAGTGGAACCCGGGCTTCGCGGCGGAGGCGCACGTAACGAGTGTGGTGCTGGACCGCCTTCACGATCAGGCCGCCCGGGCGATGGTGGACGAGATGTCCGGCGGACGTGTGTCGGAGGAGGCGGCTCAGAAAATCATCGTCCGCGCCGACGGCATTCCGCTCTTTCTGGAGGAACTCACCCGGGCCGCGGCGGAAGGCGGAGGCAACAACGTGCCGGAGTCCCTTGAGGGTCTGTTACTGGCGCGGTTGGACCGTCTGGGCCGCGCCAAGGTGACTGCACAGGCCGGCGCGGTGATCGGACGTGAATTCGAGCCGGAAGTTCTGGCCGGTGTACTGGAGACGACGGTCGAAGATCTGGCTTCGGACTTTTCGGCCTTGCAGCGAGCGCACATTCTGCGCCCGGCTCAGACCCCGGCGGGGAAACTCTACGTCTTCCGCCACGCTTTGATTCAGGACGCCGCCTACCAATCGCTGCTGCGGGTCAAGCGCCGCACGCTCCATGGCCGCGCCGCGCTGGTACTGGAGGAGCAGTTTCCCGCCACCGCGCAGGCGCGGCCGGAAATCGTGGCGCATCATCTGACGGAAGGCGGAAGTATCCGGCGGTCGACGGAGTTCTGGCAGAAGGCGGGCGAGAGGGCGGCGAGCCGGTCGGCGAACGTCGAGGCCGCGTCCCATTTTTCCACCGCGCTGAACCTGCTGAAGACGCTGCCGCGGGAGATGGAGCTACTTCGCCGCGAACTGAGCATCCTGGCGCCCTACGGCGGAACGCTGCGCGCCACGCGCGGCTTCGGGTCGCCGGCGACCGGCGAGGTTTGCCGCCGGGCGAACGAACTGGCTCGCGAGTTAAAAGACAACCACCAGTTACTCACTTCGTTGAACGGGCTCTATTCGTATCACCTAGTGCGCGGCGAACATCGCGAAGCGGGCGAGGTGGCCGAGGAGTTACTGCGGACCGCCCGGCAGGAACACGACGAAACATTTGAAATGATCGGGCTGCGGGCGTCCGGAGCGGTGATGTTTCACACGGGGCGATTCAGCGAGGCTCGCGAGCGTCTGCAGGAGGCGCTGGACCGGTATTCCGCGCTCCGGCACGTGAACCTGGCGCACGTCTACGGCAGCGACCACGCTTCCACCTGCGCATGTTTCCTCTCACTTGCGAAGTGGTTGATGGGCGAGACCTCGGCCGCGCTGGAATTGCAATCCTGGGCTGTGAAGCATACCGGGAATCTGGACCACGCTTTCTCGCATGTGCAGGCAATGGCCTACCTGGGACTTCAGCATCTGCTGGCGGAAGACGGCGGGCAGGTCCGCGCCGTGGCGGAGAAAATGGCCGCCATGGCGGCGAAGCATTCTTTCGCGCAAATGCTGGCTTTTGCCGAGTTTCTTGCGGCGGTTGCACAAGGCGACGGGGCAGGCGCGAAGCAGCATGCCGACCGCGTGCAGGAAAAGGCCGACGCGTGGAACCACATCGCGCCGGGCAACTACCGGCCTTTCGGTTTGACCAAGATCGCGGAGGCCAGGCTCCGCGCGGGGCAGTACGATGACGCACTGCAACGGCTGCGGGAAGCCGAGCAGATTGTGCAGTCGAGCGGCGAGACCTGGAGCGAGGCGGAGTTGCATCGGGTGCGGGCCGCCGTGTTGTCGGAGGCGGGCGTGCACGGGGGAGCGATGGAAGCCGCCCAGCAGGCCATCGCTTGCGCCGGTGAACAGGAGGCACATTCGTGGGGGCTTCGCGCGGCGATCACCGCGGCCGGCGTGTTTGAAAGGGCGGGCGAAGCGAGCGCGGGTTTGCAGATTCTGGCGGCGGCGCGCGGCGCCTTACCGGGCAACTGCAAGAGCCGGGACACGCGCATCGCGGACCGTTTGCTGAACGCGGGCGGCGGGAATTAAGACGCGGTTTCGCACAAGGCCGTCCAACACCTTTTGTGCCTGGGCGGGGCCGATGAGCCGTTCGCAGCGTTTCACCAGTTCCGCAAGGGTTGCCGGGACGGCCAAGGCGGGCAAGAAGGCTGCGGCGTTAATGCCGGAGAGGAAGGCGACGGGTCGGGCATAGGAGGGGTGGCTAAACCCTTCTACGCAGCCGATGACTCCATTCGGCAGGAGGGCGGCCACAGGCTCGGGGCGGACCAGGGCGGACAGGCGATACAAGGCTTCGGGACGGATGTCGGCTGGGGGTTCCGGGGAGGGTTCGATGCGGCTTCGCTCGAGCCAAAAGGGCTCTTCCGCGTAGGTTCGATGTTCGTTGTAGAGGCGCGCGGCGCCAGCCTGATGTTGAGCTAACGTGGAGCGCTGCCCGGTGCGGAAGAACTCTATGGCGGCATCGGGGGCGCCGGCACCAGAGAGCACCGTGTGGCAGACGGCGGCGGCGTGCGTTGAGAGGCGGACGGCGATTTGCAGGCCGTGGGAGAGGAGCGGGTCGAGGGCTATGCAGGCGTCTCCGGTGGTGACGCGGTTGGCGGCTACCGGGTCGGGGTGGGCTCGGGGCGTCGCGTCGCGCACGACGAGCGGGCCGGCGAGGTTGGCCTTCGCGCACTTGCGGAAGAGAAGCGTCGGTTGGAGGGTTTGGCGGTAGAGGGCTTCCCGCGTGGCTTGGGTGAGGCCGGCGCAGTGCTTGCGGGCGAGGAAGACGGACACGGCGGCGGAGTTCGCGGCGACAGGGGCGCCCCAGACCCAACCGTCTGGTAGGCCTTCGGTGCGCATCTCGGGCAGGTGGACTCCGGTGAGAATTCCGCAGATGGCCGCAGTTGCGGCTGCTTGGCGGCGTTGGGTGGATGCGCGGCCGGAGGCGTCGATGAGGAAACGGGATTCGACGTCGCCCGAGACCGAATGTATCCTCCAGCGACCGCCGAAGAAGGAAGGCCGGTGCGCGCGGGTGGCAAAGAGCGATACGGAGGCGCGGCGGGCGATAGCTACCAGGGCGCGGTCGAAACAATCGCGGTCCAGAATGTGATGCGGTAGATC
>JAJYKC010000156.1 GCA_021788955.1 Acidobacteriota bacterium | reverse complement strand
ACGCGGTGACCATCGCCGGATTCGAGGAGGGCGGCTTTCCCCACAAGGACAATGTCTCCACCATGGTGCTCGTCCCGCTGGTCTGCGAAGCGGTCACCATTCCCGTTCTGGCCGCCGGCGGCATGGAAGGCGTCCATGACGATGCGATTGCGGCGGGTCAGGGAAAGGCCGCGGCGGAAGGGATCCAATTGGAGGACGAGTTCGGTGGTTTTCAGGAGGGCTGCCGCGGCGGTGTTATCGGGCGCCCTGGTGACGGCGGCGTGGAGGTAGCGCTGGGCTTCGGAGTAGCGGGCGAGTTCGAAGGCGGCCTGGCCGGCTCCGGCGAGTGCGGCGGCATTCGTGGACTGAGCTTTTAGAGTGACGCGATAGGCGGCGAGCGAGTCCTGATAGTCGTGGACGCGGAGGAAGAGGTCGCCCAAGTGCTGGCGTTGGATGGGTTCGTTGCCAACGGTGGCGGCGAGGGCGATCAACTCGGATTGCGCCTGACGCTTGGCGTTGATCCGGAGCAGGTAGCCGATGAGCTCGAGACGCGTCTGGCGGCGCATGTCTTCCTGTTCCGGGGGCCAGGCGCCGTAGATGGCGTTGTGGTAGTAGCGGAGGGCCCGTTCGATATCTTTGTTGCGGACGGCGAAGCGGGCAAGTTCGAGGTTGACGAGTCCGTTTTCGGGCTGGCGCTCCCAGAGGTTGTTGAAGTAGGTGGACGCTTCGTCGATACGGCCGAGGCCCACGAGCGCTTCGGCGAGATTGAGGCGGAAGGAGTAGCTGTCGCGGGAATAGAGGAGGGCGACGTGAAATTCCTGGGCGGCGCGCTCGTAGTGGTGTTGTTCGAGGTCGGCGTTTCCTTTGTCGAACCAGTAGACGGCGAGGGACTGCTGCTGGGCACGGTACATGCTGGAGAGAGCGCCGACGGCCGCGAAGCCGGCGATGGCCCCGACGCAAAGCAGGGCGATGATTACGGGCTCTCGTGTGAGGTAACGCCGGAGGTCTAGATTTTCTGTGAGCTCAGCCATCCTCCCTGTCTGGCGCCAAACGTGGCGGGCACTGCCAAATCATTGATTATAGCGGTTCAAAGAGGGGTTTCGCTTTGTGAGAGCGGGGAGCATAATCGAGGAGACGGAGGGTCCGGTGATGCGAGGCGTCTGGTTTGTGCTGGTTTCGGTGGCGGCGGCGGGGCAGACGGCGGATACGGTGATCTGGGACACGACGGCGCTCGGGTTGAATGGGGAGAGTCCCGTGGGTCTTTGGGACGGGGCGGTGTGGCAGCGGGGGGTTGGGTTTACGCCCGAGTCGGCCTGCGTGCTGACATCGATTGCGCTTCCTTTGTCGGCGGAACATGCGGGCGGGGCAGTGGCGGTGGTGCTGGCCTCGGACGATCACGACTACCCGGGTGCACCGATCGAGGAGTTCACGATTCGGGGGATCGGGACGGAGCGGCGGTTTTACACGCTGGACTCGGTGAAGCGGCCTGTTCTGCGGGGGCAGCCGCGGTACTGGATTCTGATTGCGGCGGCGGGGGAGAGCCGGGTTATCTGGTACGGCGCGGGTCTTAATTCGACTTCGTATTACGGCCCGGTGGATGCGTTTCGCAGAAATAACGGGGCATGGGCGATAGGGAATCCGTACGCGGACGATGTGATTATTCGGGGGAAGAAAATAAGTGGGGCCGCCAGGGGGATGCCCGGGCGGCCCGAAGTAAGTTGGTTAGTTAGTAAGTGAGTTAGTCGCCGAAGGAGCCGACTTCCTCGCGGGACTCATCCTTGGTTTCCTTGGCCGGGGTAGGGGCGTTGGAAGGGGGGAGGATGGAGTCGATGGTAACGAGGTTTTCGGCGGGTTTTTCGCCGAGGACGTGCTCGCGGTAGAGCTTCATCATGCGCTCGTCTTCGGCCTGCTTGAGCTTGGCGTCGCGCTGGCGGCGCTTTTCTTCGCGGGCGGTTTTGGCGATGCCCTTGGAGTCGAGGTCGTGCTGGATATCGGCGTTGACGGCGGCTTCGTTGAGGACGAGGTGGTGTTCGACGGTCGGGAGGGCGACCTTCTTGTTGCCGGCGAAGATTTCGTGGCGGCCTTTTTCCTCGTACCACTTGGTGAGTGTGGCCGTCATGTGCATCTTTTCGATGATGTTGCGCCAGCCGACGCCGGTGTTATAGGCGCAGAAGCTGATTTCGCCGTCCTGGGTGGCGTAGGGGATGATGCACTGCTCGGTGCGGCGGAAGTCGTAGTTGAACAGGTCCTGGAACCACATGCCGGCGATGAAGAGGAAGTTCCAGCGGTCGCGGCGGCGGAGTTCGATGTCCTGCTTGGTGCGTTCGCCGGAGACCTTGCCGTAGTTGTGGCCGGTGGCGCCGAAGGTCTTGTCGAACTTCTTCATGAGGTCGGCGAGCTTGAAGTGGGTCGGCGCTTCGAAGGGGTTGTAGTTGCGGAGCAGGGCGAGCGCCATGCCGAAGACGGAGAGGAAGCGGCCGCGGGCGGCGTCGTTGACTTTGGCGACGTCCTTGGCGAGCTGGTCACCGTTCAAGAAGGCGGTGACGGGCCGGAATTCCTTGGTTTCCTTGTCCACCATGACGGCCATGCCGATGCCGCAGTTGGGATGGCAGCCGCAGCTTAGCTGGCCCCATTCGGCTTGTGGGCCATGGATCAGGTCCGCCCAGTCGCTGAAGGTGCTCATGAAGGAGATGGGGAACCAGTCGCGGACGGGCTCGCCCATGCCGACCTGGCTTTTCACGTCGTGGGCGAGATGGGAGAGCGTGTAGCGCTGGGCGGTGCGGCGCTCGTCGGTGACCTCTTCGTCGCGGCCGGTGAAGGAGACGGGCTGGAAGGAGAGGAAGGAGATTTTCTTGGGGTTATCGAGGGCGAACTTGATGATCTGTCCGACCTGCTCGTTGTTGATGCCGTTGACGATGGTGGTGACGGGGACAATTTCGACGCCAGCTTTGTGGAGGTTCTCGATGGCCTGGATCTTGACGTCGAAGAGGTTGCCGACGGCGCGGTGCGAGTTGGCGGCGTTGCCGATGCCGTCAAACTGCAGGTAGGCGTAGCGGAGGCCGGCTTCGGCGGCCTTTTCGGCGAACTCGAGGCTCTTGGCGAACTCGATGCCGTTGGTGGCGGCCTGTACGCTGTTGTAGCCAACCTTGCGGGAATAGCGGACCGCGTCGAGGAAGTAGGGGCTAAGCGTGGGCTCGCCGCCGGAGAACTGGACCGACATCTGGCGGTGGGGCTTGATGGAGATGGCGTTGTCGAGCAACCGCTTGATGTCTTCCCAGCTCAGTTCGTGGACGAAGCCGACCTGGTTGGCGTCCATGAAGCAGGGGTCGCACATCATGTTGCAGCGGTTGGTGAGGTCGATGGTGAGGACCGAGCCGCGGCCGTGGGTGATGTTGGAGGAGCCGTGCTTGTGGAGGCCCTGGTCGTTATGGGCGCGGATGTCGCGGCCGGGGAAAACGTCTTCGAGGTGTTTGAAGAAGGCCGGGTCGATGGCCATGACGTCTTCGAAGTGGCCATGGATGGGACAGTCCTTCTCCATGACGATTTTGCCGTTCTTCTCGACGATGCGGGCCTTGATTTCGCCCACCTTTTCATTGCGGAGGATGTCGACGGGGAGTTCGCCGTCGAGGATTTTCTTGCGGATCTCGGGGATGCACTTGGGGCAGAGGGAGTCGGTTTCGCGCGGCCAGCCCAACTTCGGCTTCATTTTCTCGTAGCTTTTCAGCAGGGGCTTGTCGGACCAGTTCGGCGTGAAGGAAGGGTTCTGCCGGATCTGGTTCAACTTGTCGAAAACCACCCAGGCTGCGCCGGCAGCCACTGTCACTGCTTTTTCCACGTACTTGATTGGTTTATGCATGGGCTTGAATGCTGAGCTTCTCCACTGTTTAAGTAGTGTCTGGATGCTACCGCAATCCGCGAAGTGACCGTGCTCCGCCTTACGGTTCTGGATCTGGTTCTTCTAAGGAAGTATAGGACGCGTCCGGCGCCGAATGCCAGAGTCGAGCGTCAAATTGTGTATTTTCTTCGGTGTATGGCGAAATCGGGGGTTCAACGGCGCTAAGGCGAAGGTGGGCGGGGAAGGGGGAGTGAACTACACTAAGAGGTTGCAACGCTTGATCTTGTCCGCCGCCGTGCTGTCGCTCGCCCTTGTGGGGTGCGGGAGTGACGGGCCGTGGTTTCCCGTGCCTCAGCAGCATCGTGGGCTGGCGGAGGCGAGCCTGCCCCCGGCGATCGAGGTGGACATGGCGTCGCCGGACGCGGCGGACCATATCGTGAGCGGGATTTATGCACCGGCGCCGGGGGTGGGGTGGCGGTGGACGGAGGCGAACCCGGCGGTTTGGGTGATGTTGGAGCGGGTGGACCACTTGCGGTTCACGGCGGACTTCGCGATTTGGGATGACGGGTTTAAGCAGACGGGTCCGGTGACGCTGACCTTCGCGGTGAACGGGCAGGTGGTTGGAACCGAGCGCTACACGACGCCGGGGGTGAAACACTTCGAGGCGCCGGTGCAGGAGGGGTGGCTGAGTCCGCTGAAGCGGGCGACGGCGGGGATTGCGGTGGATAAGGTGTACGTCTCGCCGGCGGACCACAAGCGGTTCGGGATTATTCTGGTGCGGATCGGGTTCAAGCGCGCGGGATGAAACAGCTTGCCTACATATTGTTTGGGGCTTTGTTTACCGCGGGCGCGGCGTATGCGTTGGGCGTAGTGCTGATCGAGAAGTTGCGGCTTGGGTTGAACGCGCTGGAGCGGCGGCTGTTTGCATTTTTGCTGGGCGGGGCGGCGCTGAGCCTTGTGGTGTTCGCGATGGCAGCGGGGCAAGTGTTCCACCGGGGTGTGTGTCTGGCGGTGGGGGCGGCGTTGATCGCGTGGGGATGGTGGGTTTCGCGGCGGCGGGCGGCGGCGGCCGAGGCTCCGGAGATGCCGCGGGGATGGCGGTGGTTGTTTCTGGCGGTGTTCGCGGGGTATGTGGTCCTGTACCTGCCTTATGCCTTGTCGCCGGAGATGAGCCCGGACGGGTCGACGTATCATCTGGGGCTGGTTTCGCATATCGCGCGGGACCATGGGTTCCGGCCGATGCGGTCGGATTTCTACAAGAACATGCCGGCGGGGACGGAGATGCTGTTCCTGTTCGCGTTCGAGTTCGGGAAGCACTCGGCGGCGTCGCTGGTTCACTTCGGATTTTTGCTGCTGCTGCCGTGGCTGGTGGTGAGCTATGGGCGGCGGTACGGGGTGGGGCCGGCGGCGGTGTTTGCGGCGATTGCGGTGTTCTGCTCGCCGGTGGTGGGGGCGGACGGGACGTGCGCGTATGTGGACGCGGCGGTGGTGACGGCGGTGTTCGGGGCGGCGTATCTGACGCGGATGTGGGTGGATGAGCCGGAGGACTTGCGGGTGTTGGCGGCGGCGGGGGCGCTGGGGGGATTTGCGTTCTCGATGAAATACACAGCGGCGACGATACTCGTGTTCACGGTTGTCGTTGTCACGTGGAACGGGTGGTGGGCGCGGCGGGCGGTATGGCGGCCGTTTGGGGTGGTTGCCGTCGCGGCGTCGGTGTGGATTTTGCCGTGGACGGTGAAGAGCTGGATTACCATGGGCGACCCGGTGACGCCGTTTCTGGCGACGGTTTTTCCGAATCCGAACATTCATCCCTCGTTTGTGGCGGAGTGGGGCGAGCAGTTGCAGCATTACGGGATGACGGGGTATGGGGATTTGCCGCGGCAGTTGTTCTGGTTTGGGGAGAAGACGGAAGGGTTTCTGGGTCCGCTGTTTCTGCTGGTTCCGCTGGGGCTGCTGGCGTTGAAGACGAAGGAAGGGCGATTTGTTTTGCTGGCGGCGCTGTTTGCGGCGGCGCCTTATCCCGAGAATATCGGGGCGCGGTTCCTGATTCCGGCTTTGCCGTTCGCGGCTTTGGCGTTGGGGATGGTGCTGGGGCGTGTGCATCCGGGGCTGGTAGCGGCGGTGGCGCTGGCTCATGCCGCGATATCGCTGCCGGTGGTGACGCCGCGGTATTGCTCGCCGTACGCATGGCGGCTGGACGCGAAGTGGCCGTGGCGGGCGGGGCTAAGAGTGGTTCCGGAGGACCGGTGGCTGAGCGAACATTTTCCGGGGTATTTGATTGACCGGATGCTGGACCGGCTGGTGCCTAAGAATGAGCGGGTGTACAGCATGTTTCAGGTGGCCGAGGCTTACACGACGCGGGATGTGGTGGTGTCGTATGAGTCGGCGCCGGCGGAGACATTGCAGGATGCGATCTTCAGCGCGATCAGCAGCGGGTATCAGCCGTCGGTGCGGGTGACGTTTTCGTTTGCGCCGAGGATTGTGCGGCGGATCCGGGTGGTGAAC
>JAJYKC010000155.1 GCA_021788955.1 Acidobacteriota bacterium | reverse complement strand
CCGCCTGCATCAGGTCCTCGCCCGGCAGCGGTTGCGCCGCCGGCGCGCCTTCGGCCGCAAGCCACGCATTCAGCGTATCCATCAGCCGCTCCCGCGCCGCGCCCGCCCGCAGCAAACCGCCGTTAAACAACACATGCGTCGGACACGCCAGCCCGCTCGGACCGCGCCGCACACTTTCGCCCGCCGCTCCAGCCGCCGGTTGCCGCAGGAAACGCGCCAAGTGCCGCGTAATTGCCGCGTCGCTCGCGTACGGCAGGCCAAGCTCGGCCAACCCCATCCTTGCCCGCGCGCGCTGCGGCATGTCCGTGCTCTCCACCTTCGGCAGAAAACCGTCCAAAAGGATCCGCTCCACGTCGGCTCGCATCAGTTTCGCCTTGATCGCACCGCCGATCAGGCTCGACCCGCGTCCCAGGATCGTAATCGGCAGCGAGTCCTTCGTGTTTCCAGGCTCGAGTAGCGCTTCCTTGGCCTCGCGGCACTGCTGCCACAGCCCGTACAACTGCAGGGAATCGAGCGTCACCTTCCTGCCGCTGAGTTCCTGCTCCACGTGCCGCGCCAGCGCCAGATCGACATTGTCGCCGCCCAGAAGAATGTGCTCGCCGACGGCCACGCGCTCGAGTTTCAGCTCACCCGCTTCCTCGGTCACCGCGATCAGCGTGAAGTCCGTCGTCCCGCCGCCGATATCGGCCACCAGAATCAGGTCGCCCACCGTAATCCGCTCGCGCCAGTCCGGGTGCCGCTCAATCCATGCGTAGAAAGCCGCCTGCGGCTCTTCGAGCAACACCACGTCGCCCAAGCCGGCTTCCTCGGCGGCCTTCAGCGTCAGGTCCCGCGCTACCGCGTCGAACGAGGCCGGCACCGTCAACAGCACGTGTTGCGTTTCGAGCGGAGTGTCCGGATGCGCCTCATCCCAAGCGTGCCGCAGATGCTCCAGATACAGCCGCGAGGCATGGACCGGTGAAACCTTTTCTGTACCCTCGGGCGCATTCAGCGGCAGCAGTGCCGCCGTGCGGTCAACGCCCGCATGGCACAACCACGACTTCGCCGAGGACACCAACCGCGCTGGCACCTCCGACCCTCGCTTTCGCGCCAGCAAGCCGACCAGCGGCGCGTCCTCGCTCCACGGCAGCGCCAGAGCCCCGGCGGGAAAATCGTTCGGTCCCGCTAGATACAAAAACGACGGCAGCAGCGACTCCTCCCTCGGCTCGCTCGCGTTCACCAACTGCGTGACCGCGAACGGATGCACCGGAGGCGTAGCCAACGGATCGGCGGGTGCGGCCCCCGTCTGCGCATACGCCATGCTGCTGTTGGTCGTGCCGAGGTCGATCCCGACAACAAACGGAGTCGCCAAGGCTGCTACTCGACTTCCAGTTCGGCCGGCGCCAGAATCGCCGTCGCGTCCGGACCCGGAATCGCAGGCAGGTCAATTTTCCGTGCCTGCCAGCCCTTATGACGCAGCACGCCGCCCGCCGCCTTGCCTTTCGCCGGCACGTTGCCCAGCAGTTTCACCGCCGCCGGATTCACAGTATCGAGTTTCGTAAATGTCCCCTCGACCCCGTCGATCACCGGTGCCAGTTCCACATACCGCGTCAGCGCGGCGCGGCACTTGGCATGGACATCCCGAACCGCCGAGCCGACCTCTTCATCCGAGTAAGGCGTGATGTCTTCCAAAAAGAAATCCAGCAGCCGTGCGTCCCGCTGCAGAATGCCTAATAGCTGCAAGGCGCCGTCCGCCGCCGTTGGCACAAACTTCGGCTTCGGCGGCTCAGCCTTCTTTTTCACATACCCAAATGAAGACGCGACATCCTCTGGCAGAGCGCCGGAAAACAAAATAGCGAAGAAACTACGAAATGCAGATGCGATACGCGACAATGTAAACCCCTAAAGGGATAGTGTAGCGTTCGCGCCCGCCTATCGCGGCCAAAGCCAGCCGAACATCCCCGCCGTCAGCAACCCGTAAAGCAGCCCGTCAATGGTCGACTTGATCGTCGTAATCCAACTCCGCCGGTACCAGATCGTCATCTGCCACAGCGCCACCGAGTACCCGATAAAAGCGGTCGCCCCGACGAATCGGAACACGTGCAGGTAATTCGTCCCCGGCGGCAGCGCCCGTCCCGCCACATACGCCGCGAATAACCCGACGATCAACGAGTAGAAAAACCACAGCAAAAGGTTCCGTCCCATCGCCATCGGGCCGCTGGGCAGCACGGTCAGTACAATCACCGGCCCCTGATTCATCTTCTCTTTGAACTCGGCGGAGCCCAAATCCTTCGTGCCCTGTGGGCGCGGGGCCATGTAATCCCCTGGTGGAATCTCGAACGGGCGAAGCGCATCCAGCACCTGCGCCTCATGCGGCAGTTTCTTGTAATCCCCCTTGTGCCATGGCAGCAGCGTATGAATGATGCTGCTCACCACAAATACCACCACCCCGGACAGCAAAATCGGCAACCACAGCCCACTCAACGGCGTCATCGCACCCTCCGCTTCGATTCCCGTCCACGGGGCGTTCCCTCTCGCACCGTGGTCCGGCTGCTGACCTATGTTGACACCCTCACGTTAACAGGGCAAGCGGCCTCGGTTCACCTACCGCTTCTGACCCAGCCACTGATACCGCTCCAGCGCGTAAGTGATCAGATCCGCCATCTCGTCCCGTTGTCCCAAATAACATCGCAGCGTCCCCCGGTACTCCAGTCCCGATTTCTGCATCACTCTCTCGCTCGCCTTATTCTCGACGACGCATCGCGCCTCCACACGCCGCACGCCGATCACGCCGAACGCATAGTCGATCACCGCCCGCACAGCCTCCGTTGCAAACCCATGCCCCCAATGCGGCCGTGCGAAGTAATACGCCAACTCGATCTTCGACTCCTCCGGCACAATCCGCCCATACGAACAGTTCCCTATCAACTCACCCGTATCCTTGCGAACCACCGCCCATGGCCCGATCCCCCGCTCGGCATACTCGCGAAAGCAAAAGTCGAGGAATGCCTGCGTATCCACGGGCGACTCGTGCCGATCCCACAACGCGTAACGCGCCACATCCGGATCGCTCCCCCACGCATACACCGCCAGTAAATCCGTCTGCGCAAACTTCCGCAGATGCAGCCTCGGCGTGTCTAGTTCCGGCATCGGCCATGGGAACGGAGGAAGAGCCACGGAGACGCTCACTTGCCAAATGCGCGCGGCAGTACGGTCGTGATCCACGGCACGTACGTAATAATCAGAACGCCCGACAATAACACTGCAATAAACGGGAGCAGCGCCCGATAGACCGTCACTATCGGCTTCTCGAACCGGTAAGCCGACAAGCACAAGTTAATCCCGACCGGCGGCATCAGGTAACCAAGCTCTAAATTCGCCAGGAAGATAATCCCCATCTGCACTGGATCGATCCCATAAACTCCGATCAGAGGCTTCAGCAGCGGCACAATCACCAGAATCGCCGCGAAGATGTCCATCAAACTCCCGACGACTAACAGCGCCGCGTTCAGCGCCAGCAGAAACAAGATCCGCGAATGGATGTGCAGCCGGACCCAATCCACCAGCCGAGACGGAATCTCCGCATCCACCAAGTAATTGGTGAAGGCCAGCGCGCTGCCGATAATCAGCAGGATCCCGCCCACCACCGCCGCGCATTCCACGCACACCCTCACGTAATCTCGCCGGATCGAAAGCTGCCGATAGAATCCCGCTTCCACAACGAGCGCCGCGAACGCCGTCAGCGCCGCTGCCTCGGTTAGCGTCCCGAACCCGCCAAACAAACCCACCAGCATGATCGCCGGCAGCAGCAACTCCCACTTGGCTTCCCACAGCGCCCGCCCCGCTTCCTTGGCCGAGAACCTCGCCCGCTCCGCCCCGCTGTGAATGCCCTGCCGCACGCCGAAAATCCCAACGAGCGCCACCATCAGCAGCCCCGGGAGAATGCCTCCTAGAAACAGACTGTCGATCGGCGTCTGCGCATACACCCCATAAAGAATCACCGGCAGACTCGGCGGAAACAACAGCCCGAGCGACCCCGACGCCGTCAAAAGCCCTATCGAAAATCGCTCGGGATAGTGCGCCCGGATCAGCACCGGAACAAGCAGTCCGCCGAGCGAAAGAATCGTCAGCCCGGACCCTCCCCAGGTGAAGATCGCGCAGATCACTACCGTCACGATCGCCAGCCCTCCCGGAGCCCACCCAAACAGCGCCTCGAACATCCGCAGCAGCCGCCGCGTCGCTCCGCCTTCGACCATCAGGTATCCGGCAAAAGTAAACAGCGGAATCGAAGGCAGCAGCGGCGAAGCCACCAGACGGTACATCTCCACCGGAGCACTCGCCACCGGCGTCTGGGTATGCCAGAACAAGAACAGCGCGAACCCACCGAACACCGCGAACACAGGCAACCCCGCGAGCGTCGCCAGAAACAGCAGCGCCACGCCGAGCGGAAACAAACCCGGCGTCGACGGATCGGCCGAATACAAAGCCACTGGCGCCAATAGCCCCGCCGCCGCGACAAGCTTCCCGAACCACCTGGAGTCCGCGTGCCACACTGCGCGCAGTGCGATCCATCCGAACCCCACCGGCATCACCAGCAGTGCGTACCATTTCGGAATCCCCGGCACCAGCATGCTTGAAGCTTCGCGCTCGCTGACGAGGAACTGCCATGACGCGTAGGCCAGCGCTGCTGAAACCGCCGCGAGCATCGCCGCCGCCAGGACCGCCGCCGGCCGCCGCCACCCCTTCGGCAGCAGCGTGCTCGCCGAAACCGCCAGAAGACGGGAAAACCGCGCCGCCAGCGCCCCGCCGAACATCCCGATGCAGAGCGTCAAATGCTGTACGTACACCGGCGAGCCCGGAATGCTCGGGATGAACCGCAGGTGCCGCGACGCCATCTCGAGCACCGGCAACAGCGTCATCAGCGACAGCATCGCCATGGCGAGCAGGTTCTCCGGCGTCTCGAAGATTTTGGACCGCAGAGACGAGACGCTCACGACCCGCGCGCACGCCTGGTGCGCGGCTTGGCCTTCGGGGCGGCATGCGCAGCGTCATACTCCGCGCTCAGCGTCTTCACTTCGTCAAACAAGTCCGGCGGCATGCCGTGCGTACGCAGCGCCGGATAAAGCTTCGTCTGAATCAGTTGCTTCCACGCCGCCCGCGCCTGAGGCGTTGCTGTCACCACGTCCAGCCCCATCGTCTGCATCATCGCGACTGAACTGTCCTCCAGCCCCCGGATCTCCTTCCGCAACTCCACGCCGGATTGCTGCGAGATATCCAGGATCTTCTTCTGATCGGCCGGTGAAAACCTGTCCCAGACATCTTTCGAAATCAGAGTCGCCCCCACCAGCGTCGCGAACTTGATATCCAGCATATTCCGCGCTCCACCAAACCACTGGCTCGTAAATGCCACCAGAGGCGGCGCCTGAAACGCATCGATCAATCCGGTCTGAAGCCCGGTGAGGATATCCGTCGCCGCCAGCGACACCGGCTGAAAGCCGTTGTTCTTGCATAGCTCATACGTCGCTCTGTCACCCTGTAGCACGCACAGCCGGATCTTTCGAAAGTCGTCCGGCATCACCTCCGGCTGCTTGCTGAAGAAATGCACCCACCCCGCATCGGCCCAGTTCAGCACAACGTATCCACGGCTCAGCAGCGCCTTCTCGAGCCGCGGCGCAATCCGGTCCCGTACCCAGTCGAGTTCGTCGTAAGAGCCGAACATCAGTGGTATCTGCAGCGCCGACACGCTCGCGTCGATCCCGCTCATCCCCGCTCCCGACAGCGCCACTGCCTGCAACTCGTGGATGCGCATCTTTTGTACCATCTCCGGCTCATCGCCCTGCGCCCCGCCCGGATATACCCGCAGTTTCAGCTTCCCGCCTGTCGCCTGGCTCCACTTCTGCCCCATCTCGATCAGAATCTGGTACCATCGCGAGTCCTTCGGCGCGAGCGTGCCCATCCGCACCATCACCTGCGCGGGGGCGGCGGCCGAGAGCCCGAAGACAGCGATGAGAAGGGGAAGAAACCGGCGCGGCATCACCTTTCCACATTAGCCGTCAACGCGAGGCTTTGCACGTCCCGTCCGAACTCGGACACTTTCACACTGAAATTACAGTAATATTACGTCCCATCTTTCCGGCCGGGTGTAACATCGGGTCAGGAATTGAACGAGTGACTGTACATCCGAAGGGCTCTCAAGCCCGTGTTCTTTTAACTTCTGTCTTTGGACCCTACGCGCAGGACGACGAATTCGGCAGCCGCCGCGTCAACCCGATGGAGCTTTACCACAACCAGGTGACGCGCGGCCAGGGAGAATTCTCCCTCCGCATGTTCCACCGATCCTGGGGCATCATG
>JAJYKC010000154.1:908-6338 GCA_021788955.1 Acidobacteriota bacterium | reverse complement strand
CTCGCTCGAGCGGCTTCTGGAGCAGCCCCAGCCGGTAGCGCGCGAAAAGTTTCTGACGATTTTGCGGCAGACGGCGTACGCGCTGGACTACGCGCACAGCAAGGGGATTGTGCACCGCGACATCAAGCCGGCAAACATCATGGTGCATGACGACGGGCAGGCCAAGATCACGGATTTTGGCGTGGCCAAGATCGTATCGCAGCAGATGACACAGACCGGCGCGATGATGGGCACGCCGAGCTACATGTCGCCGGAGCAGGTGCAAGGGCAAACGGTAGACGGGAGGGCGGACCAGTTTGCGCTGGCGGTGATCGCCTACGAAGTGTTCACGGGCGAGAAGCCATTTGCGGCGGATTATCTTCCGACGCTGCTTTACCGGATTGTGAGCGAGCAGCCGACGGCTCCGCACCGGTTGAATCCGGCGATCGGCCCGGAGGTGGAAGCGGTATTGACGCGGGCTCTGGCGAAAGATTCGCGGGAGCGCTTTCCGACGTGCGGCGAGTTCAGCAACGCATTGATGGATGCGGTGGCCGCGAGTCCGGCGTGGAAGCCGTTGCGCAGCGGCGCCAGCCAGGGGATCGAGACGATCGCGGCGACGGAGTTGGACGCGCGGGGCATCTTGCCGGCGGACCTGACGGGTGACGGCGCGACCGTGATGGAGCGCACGGCGCCGGTGTCCGCAGTTGCGACGGCGACGGGAACGGGCGGTTCGACGCGCGATCAGCCGACGCCGCCGTTGGCGCCGCCAGTGAATCTGCCGCCGCCGGCGCGACAAGCGGTACTAGACGATTCCGACAGCAACCCGCTGTTCAAGAACGTGGCGAAAGTAAGCGCCATTGTGGTGGCAGCGGGTGCGATATACATCGGCGTGCATTTTTATCTGCAGAATCAGGGGAAACCTGCGCCGGCCTCGACGTCTCCGCCAGCGGCCGCGTCGACGACGGCCCCAACGGGCGCGACGACGGCGCCCCCTCCGAGCGCGGCAACGGCGCAGAAGCCTCAGGAGCCGGTAGCACCGCCGGTTCCGGCACCGGAGAAAGCGGCCCAGCCGAAGGCTACGCCAAAGGAAGAGCCCGCGGTGGCGGAGAGGCGAAGCGAGCCAGCGGCGACGCCCGCCGCGCACACTTCGCAAGTACAGTTTGTATCGAGTCCGGCGGGGGCGACGATCGAGGTGGATGGCGACGTTACGAAGCAATGCCAAGCTCCCTGCGCGATTGCCCTGGCAGCCGGGCGCCACACGATGGTGGCGGAGTTGGGCGGACGCCGGCCGAGCCGGAAGATTTTCCAGTCTCCCAAGGACTCTGAGATCTTCACGCAGCTCGATGCGGCGGGCGGCATGCTGCTGGTGACGTCGACGCCACCGGGCGGATCGATTTTCGTGGATGGGAAAGAGTCGGGCAAGAGCACGCCGGCGTCGGTTCAGCTCCCGGTGGGACGGCATCAGATTGTGGTTCTGCTCGAAGGACGGCGCGCCCAGAACAGCGTTGACATGCAGGACGGCAGCGTCGGGCACATGGATCTGAAGCTGCAATAGCAAGAGACACAGGCCGCGGGCGTTACAGTGGAAGTAGGAGGTCACGGAAGGCCGTGCGCCACCGGTACGCGACGCTAGCAGTTGTTTTTTTGTTTGCCTTCTTCCTTCCGGCCGCCGCAGCGATCCGGCTGTACTTGAAAGACGGCACCTACCAGGATGTTCGGGAATATCAGGTCACTGGCGACCGGGTAAAGTTCTACAGCACCGAACGGAGCGACTGGGAGGAGATTCCGCTGTCGCTGGCAGATATTTCCAAGACAGAGGCGGAACAGGCGAAGCGCAAGGCTGAGATCGCGGCCGACGCGAAGACCCAGGACTCGAAGGACAAGGCCGAGCGGGCGGTGCGGCGCGAGGCGGACTTGATTCCGCAGAACCCAGGGACGTACTTCATCCGGGACGGCGCGGTGGTGGCGATTCCGCAAGGACAGTCGAAGGTGGTCGCTGATAAGGGGCGAAGCGTGTTAAAAGCGCTTTCGCCCGTGCCGATCAGCGGCAAGGCGACGTTGCAGATGTCGGGAGAGCACGCGCCGACGGTGTTCACGAACAACGAGCCGGAGCTTTATCTGCGGCTGGATCAGCCGGAGCGGTTCGGGATCATCCGTTTGACGCCACGCAAAGGGATGCGGATCGCGGAAAAGGTGACGATCGTTCCGGTGGCGGATGTGGCGCTGGAGGATCCGAACCTGGTGGACACGGTGCAGCAGCAGGTGGGGGACGGGTTGTACAAGATATCGCCGATGAAGCCGCTCGCACCGGGCGAATATGCCGTGGTGGAATATACGTCGGACCAGTTGGATATGCAGATCTGGGATTTCTCTTACGCCGCAACCAGGACGTCGCCGAGTGCGTCGGTAAAGCAGTAGCCGGAGGGGAAGATTTCTGAACAAATGGAGGGATTGTGTTCGTTAAGGCGACTGGCTTAATTGTGCTGTTGGGTGCGCTCGCGTTTGCCGATACTCTGACTCTGCGGGACGGGACGACGGTGGAGGGGAGTTACGTGGGCGGGGACTCGCGCCATGTGCAGATGCTCGTCGGCTCCGGCGTTCAGACGTTTGAGCTATCGCGCGTCAGGAGCCTTCAGTTTGGCGATTCGAAGGCGAGCACGGCTCCGGATCCGGCGGCGGACGCAAGTCCTGCCGCGGTGGCAAGCGAAGATGGCGCTCCGCCGCGGATGAAGCGGCAGCACGTGGATGAGACGACGAGCGATGTTGCGGCGACGGCGGCAACGGCCGCGACCGCGCAGAATTCGGGCGGCGGGTTTGTGCCGGCGACGAGGGCTTCGCAAGGTCCCGTGACGCAGGCGGCGGCGCCGGCGCAGGCGGGGGATGGAACGGCGCAGCAGGCGGCGGTGCCGACGGGAACTGAGCTTGTGGTGCGGCTGGACGACGCGGTGGATTCGCAGAAGGACAAGGTGGGGCAGACCTATCGGGCGACGCTCACCCAGGACGTGACGGTGAACGGGCAGACGCTGATTCCGAGCGGCGCGAACGTCACGGCGAAACTGCTGGACGATCAGCAGTCCGGGAAGATCACCGGCCAGACGGTGTTGACGCTGGCGCTGACGCAGATTCAGGTGAACGGCAAGACTTACACGATCGACACGACGGCCGTGAACCAGTCCAGCCAGGGCCGCGGCAAGCAGAGCGCGGAGCGGATCGGCGGGCTGGGCGCGCTGGGAGCGATCATCGGGGCGATTGCCGGCGGCGGGGCGGGAGCGGCGATCGGCGCGGGAGCGGGCGCGGCGGCGGGAACGGGCGTGCAGGTTCTCACCAAGGGCCAGCGGGTGAAGGTGCCGGCGGAGACCAAGCTGGTATTCAGCCTGCAGGAACCGCTGCAGTTGTAGAAACACGTCCTTCAGCAACACCTCCTTCGCGCGCGCATGGCGGCTTGCGGTAGTCTAGCCTTTACGCTCGCGATGCGAAAACTTTTCTACGGCTGGCTCATCACGGCGGCGGCGTTCTTCACGTTCGGCCTGTCGACTGGCGTTCCTTACTACAACGTCGGTTTTTTCTACGACTACTTCGAACGGACGTTCGGATGGAGCCGTTCGCAGATTACGCTGGGATTCCCGCTGGCGGCGCTTCTGACGATCTGGGCGGGGCCGCTGATCGTTCCGAAGTTCAGCCCGCGCAAGCTGATTCTGGTGGGCCTCACGCTGACGACGATCGCGCTGGCGGGGTTTTCGCGGATGGGCGGCTCTCTGCCGCTGTATTACACGCTGTGGGTCGTGTACACGGTGGGTTACATCGCGGCGGGGCCGATTCCGCACCAGATCATCGTTTCGCACTGGTTCCGGAAGAAGCGCGGGACGGCGATGGGGATTGTGTACGTGGGCGTGGGGCTGCTGGGGTCGGTGGGGTCGCTGATGGTGAAGCCGCTGACGGCCTCGCTTGGGTTTCGCAATGCCTTGCTCTGCCTGGCGGTGATGCTGTTCGCGGCGTGGCCCGTGGTGCTGTTTGTGTTGCGGGACCGGCCGGTGGACATGGGCCTGTTTCCAGACGGCGATGCGGCGCCGCCGGCGGAGGCGGCGCTCGAACCGGCGAGCTTCGGCAAGCTGTTCAAGAGCTATGCGTTCTGGCTGCTGCTGGTCGGGAGCTTTTGCTCGATCGGGTCGATTGGCGCGGTGAACTTCCACATGAAGTTCGTGTTTCTCGACCAGGGATTCCGCGCGGGCGACCAGCTTGATTCGACGTGGCGGACGGCTTCGGTGCTGATTCTGTGGTCGAGCATCATCGGGCGGCTTTCGATCGGGTTTCTGGCGGATAAGTTCTCGAAGAAGTACGTGATGCTGACGACGTATTTCATCGTGGCGGCGACGATTCCGCTGCTCAGGGGGGCGCATCCGCCAGGTCAGCCGTATGCGTTCGCGGTTTTGTTTGGTCTGGCGATGGGCGCCGACTACATGCTGATTCCGCTGATGGCGGCCGAGGAGTTTGGCGTGAACACGCTGGGGCGGGCGATGGCGGTGATTCTTCCGGTGAACACGATCGGGCAGACGTGGTTTCCGTATTTTGTGTCGGTGGTGCGGGACCGGTCGCCGAACTACACGCTCGCGATGGGGCTGGTGTTCACCGTGGCGATTGCGGGGGCGCTGGCGATTGCGCTGTTGCCTCGCAAGACTGCTCTGGTAGAGTGAACCTCATGCTGCGGTTGACGATTCTTGCGGTTCTGCTGGTTCCTTTTTCCTGGGCGGCGACGAAACCCGTGGTGGTTCGCGCGGCGCGGATGTTCGATTCGGTGCATGGGCGCATCGTCTTGCCCGGCGTGGTAGTGGTGAGCGATGGGAAGATCGCGGGCGTGGGAGCGGACGCCAAGATTCCGGCCGGAGCGGAGACGGTGGACCTGGGCGATGCGACGCTGATGCCCGGCTTCATCGACGCGCACACGCACCTGTCGATGATGTACAGCGACGACTGGAAGCAGGCGTTCATCGACGAGCTTCGCAAGCCGGTGCCCGAGCAGACGCTCGATGCCATCGCGAACCTGCGCGTGACGCTGATGGCGGGGTTTACGACGGTGCGCGATGTCGGGTCGGCGCACGAGATGGACGTGTCTTTGCGCGACGCGGCGAGGGAAGGGTTGATTCCCGGGCCGCGGATGCTGGTGGCCGTTCATGCGATCGGGTCGACCGGCGGGCACTGCGACGACACGGCGGGATTCCGGCAGGGGCTGTTTGCGGAGCCGGGGCCTTCGGACGGGGTGATCAATGGTCCGGATGACGCGCGGAGGGCAGTGCGGATTGCGGTGAAGTACGGGGCGGATGTGATCAAGACGTGCGCGACGGGCGGAGTATTGTCTCTGACGGATGAAGTGGACACGGCGCAGCTAAGCCAGGAGGAGTTGAATGCGCTGGTGAGCGAGGCGCACTCGCTGCACCGGAAGACGGCGGCACACGC
>JAJYKC010000154.1:0-898 GCA_021788955.1 Acidobacteriota bacterium | reverse complement strand
CCAAGCGGGCGATTCGCGCGGGGATCGATTCGATTGAGCATGGGTCGTTCCTCGACGACGAGGCGCTGCACATGATGAAGGAGCGGGGGACGTATTTTGTGCCGACGCTGATGGCGCCGTGGTGGATCGGCGACCGGCTGGAGCATGGGATTTACTATCCGCCGGCGATCGCGGAGAAGGCGCGGGCGGCGATTCGCGCGGTGAATCAGACGTTCCAGAAGGCGCTCGATATGGGGATTCAGATCGGGCTGGGTACGGACGCGGCGCTATATCCGCACGGGCGGAACGCGCATGAGTTCGTTTTGATGTCGGGGCTGGGGATGCGTCCGGAGGCGGCGCTACAGGCGGGGACGATTGTGGATGCGAACCTGTTGGGCATCGCCAATCAGATTGGGTCGCTCGAGGTGGGCAAGAGCGCCGATGTGGTGGCGGTGCCGGGGAATCCAGTGGAAGACATCACGCGGGTGGAGCACGTGTTCTTCGTGATGAAGCAGGGCGTGGTTTACCGGAACGACACGGGGACTGCTACGGCTCGGTAGGGGCGAAGTGATTCAGGGGTCCGGCGCCGTGGCCGAGGCCGGGGTTGGTTTCGATGGCTCGGGTGATCCAGCGCTTGGCTTGTTCGACGGCGGGGACAAGGGCGACACCACGGGCGAGAAGCGCGGTGATGGCGGCGGAATAGGTGCAGCCGGTGCCGTGAGTGTGGGGCGTCGCGATGCGCGGGGCGGGCAGTTCGAGGCAGCGGCCGTCCGTGAACAGGACGTCGACGGCGGCGCCGGCGAGATGGCCGCCTTTGACGAGGACGTTTTTCGCGCCGGCGTCGGCGAGAGCGCGGGCGGCTTCGCGCATGGCGTCGACGGTTGAAACCTGGCGGCCGGTGAGCGCGGCGGCTTCGGCG
>JAJYKC010000153.1 GCA_021788955.1 Acidobacteriota bacterium | reverse complement strand
TGGCGGCGCTCCCGCAAAGCTGATCCAGGCCAGCGTCCGGTCATGCGTCCGCCCCGCGCGCACAATGTTGAACGCCGCCAGCAGAAAGACCGCAAACGACGTCGAAAGCGCCCAAATCAGAGTAGCCGGCTGGGCATGGTAGGCGTTATAGGCCCCGAATCCGTGGCCCAATCCACTCAGCACCAGAAGCCATCCGAAAACGCGGTCGATTTTTCGCATGGGGAGGAACCGGCTCATCCGCCGATGGGTCCGAGTCTAGCAGTTTCCTCCCCGGACCGACCTACGGGATAAGGCCGCTCGGAAGCGTGGTCAGGTAAATTCCGGCCCAACCGGCTTCCTCCACCCCCATGCCCACGTTCATGACAAGAGCGTTGTTCCGGAAGCCGTCTCGCTCCAGTCCCAGTTCGGTCACCGGCAGCGACAGCGGCATCGCCGGGTCAATCAGTTTCCCGTCCATGCCTGTTTGGATCACGGTCGTCAGCGGGAATGTTCCCGGCCCGCCACCCAGATAAACCCCGTCGACGGGGTTCACGTAGGCGCCGTTCGACACTGCGCCCTTCCTGGCCTTGAACGCCGCCAGGTGAGTGACTGCCTTCGGCCCCCCGACTCCGACGCCCGCAACAGCCAGGAACGTCGCCGAACGCCACCGCGCCGGTTTCCCCGTGTCGTCCGTTTCACCCGATCCGCCCGATTCACCCATGCCCTGGACGAAGCCCGTGAAGTTCCAATACACAAAGTCATCGTAGTCGTTAGGCGCCTTGGCCATCGCCGTCAGCGACCGCTGCACCGTGTCGTAAACGAAAATCCCCTGGTGGAGAGGTACGGTGGTCAGAGCGCCAGACGGGTGGATCGCGTTGCAATAGGCGTTCCGGATCTTGTTCCCCATGGTGGGGCACTGCAAAATCAGCGTCTTCATCTCGTTGCCCCATGCGCCCCAGAACGCCACGAAACGTCCGTCGAATGACAGCGCTTCACCGAGCCGATTGAATCCCACGCCGTTCGCTTCACCCGGTACCTGATCGCCGATCCGGACCAGCACCGTCGTCGGTGGGTTCGGCTTGATCAGGTGTACCAGATAGATCCCGCCCTGCGTTGGAAAATCTTCATTGTCCAGGCCCGTGAACACAGCCTTACCGTCTGCTGCGCTGGGCGGCGCGGTGGAACCAAATGTCACTTTCGTCCCAGGAATCCTTGTGTCCGTATTCGCAATCACAACCACTGGGTCCTCGCCCCCCGCCGGAGACAGCATAGATCCGTCGCTCAATTCAATCGGATCGTCGGTCAGGTCCCGAAAATAAACACCGGTCTTTCCTGCGCTGTTCTCCGTGTAGTTCCCCTTAAACACAATCGTGGCCACGCGCATCGCAGCATTCCCCGTCGGGTGAATCGTCACCGACGGTGTGCCAGGGAAAACATCGAACTTGACTCCGGCCGTGCCCGGCACGGCGAAGAACGAGAAATCCGGGACCGAGCCCAGATTGCTCGCCCCGATGATCAATTCCCCAAACCCGTTCGTGTAGATGCCCGTCGTTCCGGCACGGGTCTCCTCCGTCTCGCCCGCCGGTATGAACTCCCAGGCGGGTCGGTGGTTTCCCCGGGAGACGATAACCGGGTAAGAAAGGTCGATGCGCGGGAAGGACGGCGGCTCGGTGAACGTCGAGCTAAGGTTGTTCGGCGGTGGCACAAGTGTGTTGCGGTCGAACATCGTACTCAATGGCGACAGAGTGTTCATGTCCCGCGTGAAAATGCCATGCGCCGGTTCTCCCTTGTCCCCGCCTTTACTCCTCGCACGAAACACGACAAACCGGTTCATGTTCATCGACGGCTGGTTGTAACTGTTGAACTTACGGCTATCCCCCGGAACCACCACGCCGTTGTTGACGACCGTTTGCCAATTGAAAACCGGAGGCTTTTCGGCGCTCAGAACGGGCGTTGAAAGTCCCAGCACTACCGCCAGAATTCCTACATTGCATTTGTACATTCGCCTGTCTCCCGCCGGACCCGGAAGATTCCGGCCGAGTGAGGGACCGGGCCCTTCCCCTCATTCCCAGTCGTTTGCCCCGCAAGCGTTGGCCACCGCACCCGGGCGGAAGCAACCGCCCACCGCGGCACGCGCCGCCGCTCACCAGCCCCAAATCTGCCGGGTCTGCCCGTCTGGGACCGAGTACCAAATCCGGGACCTGACACTCAACGAGCAATTCATGGGCCGCCCAGTGCCGATGCCGCTTCCCCGGTACCCCGCACCCACTCACTTGGGTAACGCTGGAATTAAATCGAGCCCGGTTTTAGTAGCCCTGAAACGGTTGCTTTCCGAAACGCCGGTGGCAGGTCCGACGGGACTGGTCCGCTATCCTGAAATTATGCGGATCATTCTGTTCAGCGGCAAAGGCGGAGTGGGCAAAACGAGCCTCGCCGCGGCCACCGGCGTCCGTCTCGCCCAGCGTGGCGTCAAAACGCTGGTCATGAGCGTTGACCCGGCCCACAGCCTCGCCGATTCCTTCGACCTCGGTGTCGACCTCTTCACCAGCAAAACCGCCGACCCCTACCCCGTCAACGACTTTCTCGACATCCACGAAGTAAACATCCAGCGCGAAATAAAACGCCACTGGCGCGAAGTCTCCGGCTATCTCATCAGCGTCCTCCGCGCTACAGGCGTCAGCGACGTCGAAGCCGAAGAACTCGCCATCCTCCCCGGCATGGAAGAGTTGAGCGCCATGATGTACGTCAATCAGTACCGCCGAGAGGACCGCTACGAAGCCGTCGTGCTCGACTGCGCACCCACCGCCGAAAGCCTCCGCTTCGTCAGCATGCCCACCACACTCGATTGGTACATGAAGCACATCTTCCCTATGCAGCGCACGCTCATCAAAGCCGTCCGCCCGATCGCCAATCGCGTCTCGCCCGTCGAACTGCCCACCGATAGCTACTTCGCCAACGTGCTCGACCTGTTCCAGAAACTGGACGGCATTGACGAACTTCTCGCCGACCCCGAACGCACCAGCGTGCGCCTCGTCACCAACGCCGAAAAAATGGTCCTACGCGAAACTCAGCGCGCCTTCGTCTATTTCTCGCTTCACGGCCTCAATGTCGACCGCATCCTGGTGAACCGCGTCCTGCCCGCGAGCGTCGAAGACGGCTTCTTCAATACCTGGCGCCGCTCCCAGACTGAAATCCTTCGCGAAATCGACGAGTACTTCGCCCCCGTTCCCGTGCGCCGAGTCCCGCTGTTTCAGCAGGAAGTACTCGGCATCGAACTCCTGGAACTCGTCGCCGATTCGCTCTACGAAAACAATGAGGACCCCGCCTCCGTCGGCAGCAGGGAGCGGCCCTACACCTTCGAAAAGATCGAGGGCGTCTATCAGGTGAAACTGCGGCTTCCATTCGCCACCAAGGGCGAAGTCGGCCTGTTCAAAAAGGGCAACGAACTCGTCGTGCAGATCGGCACGCTGCGCCGGCACATCGGCTTGCCGACCTCCATGGCTGGCCTCACCCCGGCGCGCGCCCGCCTGGAAAACAAAATTCTCACTGTCGAAATGAAGGAGGTTGCGTAAGTGGCAGACGGTCATATGCAGGCTTCGGTCCGCTGGGCCGGTGACGGGATGCTAATCGGCTTCAGCCCCGGCGGGCACGCCGTACCCATGGAAACCAAGAGGGAGCGCGGCAGCGCCGCCAGCCCGGTCGAGTTGCTCCTGCTCAGCCTCGGCGGATGCACCGGCGTCGATGTGGTGAACATCCTCGAAAAGAAACGCATGAAAGTCACCGCCTACGAAGCGCGCCTCAGCGGCGAGCGCAGCCCCGAGTTCCCGAAAAAGTTCACCAAAATCCACGTCCACCACGTCGTCCATGGCACCGGCCTCACCGCGCACGCCGTCGAGCAGGCGATCGAACTGAGCGAGAAGAAGTACTGCAGCGTCTCCGCCTCCCTGCAGCCCGCCGTCGAAATCACGTCGAGCTACGAGATCATCGACGACGCCGCGCCTGCAGTAGGATACTAGAGTCAGGAGGCCACCTATGACCGAACAGACGGGTCCCACGGCAGGCGCCGGTCCGCGGTTCTCGACCTTCGCCCGGGAACTCAGCGAATTCGTCGAAAGCGTCATCCCCCCGGAGGAGGTCTGCGAGCACTTCCGCGCCTCCCGGGTCGAGTTCTGGAAAGGCGTTCGCGCCATGATCGATGTCCACATCGACCACATCGCCCGCGCCGGTCAAAAAAAGGGCGCCAGCGTCGTCGTCGAATAATCCAATCGGAATATGAAGCCAGTCGAACTCAACGAGGGCGCCGCGGCGCCGGATTTCGAATCGGTCGACGAGCACGGCAAGCCCTTCCGTCTCGCCTCCCTTCGCGGTAAGAACGTCGTGCTCTACTTCTACCCCAAAGCCGACACGCCCGGCTGCACCAAAGAGGCTTGCGCCTTCCGGGACGACAGCAAGAAATTCACCAAACGCGACACCGTCATCGTCGGCGTTTCCCCCGACACTTCCGCAGCTCAGCTCAAGTTCAAACAAAAGTTCGACCTGCCATTTACCCTCCTCGCCGACAAGGAACACAAAGTCGCCGAATCCTACGGCGTGTGGAAGGAAAAGAGCATGTACGGGAAAAAGTACATGGGCATCGAGCGGACGACTTTCATAATTGGCAAGGACGGCCACATCAAAAAGGTCTTCCCGAAAGTCAAAGTCGAAGGCCACGCTGAAGAGGTCCTCGCCGCGGTCGACTGACCGTCCAACCGCCGGTCACAATAACTTGCTCGCCCGGTAGTGGTTTACTTTTAATAGCTTAGGCCGGTTTACGACGGCCACCCGAAACGCCTCATCCTAGCATGGCTGCAGGATGAGAAAAGTAATCCTCGCGTACAAGAACTTCGCCGCCAGCCGCAACATCAGCCACATCGGTCTCGGCGTTTCGGCCCTCAACACCTCAAAAGTCCTGCGAAGCAACGATATTCCCGCCGAAGTCTGGCCGATCGTTTCCCCGGCCGACTTAGGCGCCCGCCTCCAGGGCGCCGGCGCAACCCACGTCGTCATCTCTGCACCCTGGATCCCTACCGCCGGCTTACAGCGGCTGGCCAACCAATACCCCGGCGTGACCTTCGCCATGAACTGTCACTCCAACGTCGGCTTCCTCCAGGCCGACGCAAACGGCGTGAAGTTATTCCGCGAGGCGATGGAGCTCGAAACCGGCACGTTCAACTTTCGCACGGCCGGCAACAGCAAAAAGTTTTGTAAGTGGGTCCACGCCGCGTTCGGGGCGCCTTGCACGCACCTGCCGAACCTGTATTACATCGACGTGACGCGTCGCGTCGCGCCTCCGCTCTGGCGCGGAGGCGTGCTGCGCATCGGAGCGTTCGGCGCCACGAGGCCGCTGAAGAATTTCATGAGCGCCGCTGGCGCCGCGCTCCACATCGCCCGCGACTTGAAAGCCGACCTCGAACTCTGGGTTTCCGCCGGCCGCACCGAAGGCGGAGGAGACACCATCCTCCGCGCCGCGCGGGCCATGTTCGAAGGCTTGAATCATGCACGCCTGGTGGAAAACGGCTGGGAAAGCTGGCCCAAGTTCCGCAAGACCGTAGCTCACATGCACCTGCTCTTGCAGCCCAGCTACACCGAGTCGTTCAACATGGTCACCGCCGACGGCGTCGCCGAAGGCGTGCCCTCTGTCGTCACCGACGCCATCGACTGGGTTCCCCGGTACTGGCAGGCCCCGGGTGACGACGTCTGCGAACTCAGCCGCGTCGGCCGCCTCTTGCTTGCCGAACCCGCGGCGCCGGCCGACGGCATGGAAGCCCTCCTCGAACACAACCAAACCGGGCTCAACGCGTGGATGGATTTTCTCGAGATCTAAACACCGCACGGGCCTAAAAACAATCACGGAGAGGAATGTTTTTATGAAGGACAACCCCTTACGCAAATACGGGTGGCGGCCGGACCTGCCGGACCACCGCGACAAAGTCATCGAATTCCCCGCGGAGCGCGGCGCCGCTGTGCTGCCGCCTTCGGTCGACCTGCGGCCGCAGTGCCCGCCGGTCTACGACCAGGGCCAGTTGGGAAGCTGCACCGCGAACGCCATCTCCGCTGCGGTCGAGTTCGAATGCAAGAAGCAAAACTTGCCGGATTTCATGCCCTCGCGCCTGTTCCTCTACTACAACGAACGCGCGATGGAAGGCACTCCGGGCTCTGACAGCGGCGCCATGCTTCGCGACGGCATGCGCACTCTCTATAAGCAGGGCATCTGCACCGAAGCCCTCTGGCATTACAACGAAAGCCAGGTGCTCGCCAAACCCTCCGAGCGCTGCTATCAGCAGGCCATGTCCTACCGCTCCCTCTACTACGCCCACGTGCCGCAGACGCTCGACTACATGAAGAAATGCCTCGCCGC
>JAJYKC010000152.1 GCA_021788955.1 Acidobacteriota bacterium | reverse complement strand
CGATTCCGTCATGCAAGGCCTGCTCGCCAAATACAACATCCCCGGCGCCGCCCTCGCTGTCACCCTTCAGGGCCGCCTCGTCTACGCCCGAGGCTACGGTTACGCCAACTCAACCTCCAACCAGCAGGTCCAGCCAGACACCCCCTTCCGCCAGGCCAGCGTCAGCAAAACCCTCACCGCCATCGGCATCCTCGAACTCGTTGACCAGGGCAAGCTCAAACTCGACGACTCCGCCTTCAACTATCTGCCCGATCTTCAGCCCCCCGCCAACAACATCGGAGATTCCCGCATCGCCTCCATCACCATCCGCGAGTGCCTCAACCACACCGGCGGCTGGGACCGCAACATCGTAGGTGACCCCGTCTCCCAAAGCATCCAGATCGCCGAACGCGAAGGCGCCCCGGTCCCCGGCAGCGCCAACTGGTTCGTCAGTTATATGTGGACCCGCCCGCTCCAGCACGACCCCGGAACCGTCTACGCCTACTCCAACGTCGGCTACGTCGTCCTCGGCGCCGTCATCGAACACGTCTCCGGCATGCGCTACGAGGACTTCATCCGCAAGAACGTCCTCCAACCCCTCGGCATCGTCCGCGCCTATCTCGGCTCTTCCATCGCCTCCGACCCCGCCAACGCCGAAGCAACTTACTACCCCTACCCCGGCGAATCTTGCGAAAACAGCCTCTTCCCGTACGTCAACGCATGCGTCCCCGCTCCCTACGCCCAGCACGACCTCATGGTCGCCGCCGCCGCCGGTGGCTGGGTCGTCGACGAAATCGACCTCTGCCGCTTCCTCAACGGCATTCCCAAGCTCATCTCCGCCAACATGCTTCAGCAGATGCAGACCGAAACCTCCGCCTTCCAAGGCACGTCGTTCTTCGGCCTCGGCTTCGCCATGGTGCCCAACGGCAGTAACTACGACTGGAACAAGGACGGCTCCCTCTCCGGTACTTCCACTTACATCTACCGCCGCTACAACGGCTTCGCATGGACCGTCGCCTTCAACTCCCGCCCCAACCAGACCTCCACCACAACCTCCGGCCAGGAAGGCGGCTCTTTCGAATCCGACTACGTCAACCAGATCTCCTCCGTCCTCGATAGTTCGCTCTACAAGGTCATTGACCAGTTCCCAAACTACCCGAGCACATTAGTTAGTCCCAAAGTAAATGCCGTCGTCCAAAGCGCAGGTGGTGGTAACTCCATCGTCTCCGGCTCCTGGGTAACTATTTACGGCCAGAACCTGAGCGTCGACTCGCGCCTCTGGTATCCCAGCGATTTCAACGGCAGTCAGCTCCCGCAGTACGTCGACAACACCATCGTCACCATTAACGGCCTCCCCTGCGCCGTTTACTTTGTCTCCTCAGGCCAACTGAACGTCCAGGCTCCCGCCGGTCTCGCCGCCGGCCCCGCGCAAGTCGTCGTCACACACGACGGCCAGTCGAACACCGCCTTCGCCACCCAGTCCTCCGCCTCCGCGCCCGGCCTCTTTACTTACTCGGCCAACGGCCTCACCCTCGCCGCCGCCCAACACACCACGGATTACTCCACCGTCGGCATCACCGCCGACACCCCCGGCACACGCCCCGCCACGCCCGGCGAAGTCCTCGCCTTCTACGGAGGTGGTTTCGCTCCCGCCGCCGCCGGCCAGGTCCTCAACGGAAACTCCACCCTGCCCGGCGCCCCCACGGCAACCATCGGCGGGGCACCGGCCCAGGCGACTTCGGTCTACTTAATCGGCGCAGGCCTGTTCCAGGTCAATATCACCGTCCCGCAAGTTTCCGCCGGCAATCAGCCTGTCGTCGTCACTTACAACGGCCAGTCCACCCAATCCGGAGTAGTTATCCCCGTAACTACCCAGTAACTCAGCCAACTAATGCTTCAGAATGGCGCGCGCCGCGTTATAACCTGGCGCGCCCATCACCCCTCCGCCCGGGTGCGCCCCGCTCCCGCATAAGTACAGTCCCCGCACCGGCGTCTCATACCGCGCGCTCCCGGCCACCGGACGCAGGCAGAACATCTGGTCCAGGCTCATCTCGCCGTGGAAAATGTTCCCACCCGTGATTCCGAACCGTTGCTCCAGGTCGTAGGGCGACAGCACCTGCCGGTGAATCACGTGCCCCTTGAACCCCGGCGCGTACTCTTCAATGATGGCCAGCACGCGGTCCCCGAAGGGCTCTCGCAGCTCCTCCCAACTTCCCTCCCGCAGCGTGTACGGCGCATATTGCAGGAAAATTCCCATCACGTGCCGCCCCTCCGGCGCCAGCGTCGCGTCATACATCGTCGGAACGGTCATCTCGAGCATCGGCGCCTGCGACGGCCGCCCGTACTTGGCGTCATCCCACGCCCGCTCCACGTAATCAATCGAAGGGCAGATATGCATCGTCGCCCGGTGCTGTGGCCCCGGCGCGCCCGGCAAAGCCCGGAAATCCGGCAGCCCGTCCAGCGCCAGGTTGATCTTCGCCGACGTCCCCTCGCACCGGTAGTTCCGGATCCGCCGCGCAAACTCCGGCTCTAACTCGCAATCTCCGACTAAGTTCAAAAGCGTCCGGTTCGGGTCCAAATTGCTCGCCACCACCTTCGCCGCAATCTCGTCCCCGTTCTCCAGCACCACGCCGCGCGCCGCGCCGTCTTTCACGAGGATCTTATTCACGCCCGCACCCGTCCGGATCTCTGCCCCGCGCCGCCGCGCCGCCTCCGCAATCGCGTTCGATACCGCGCCCATCCCTCCGCGCACGAACCCCCACAATCCCCGGTGCCCCGCCACGCCCCCCATCACATGATGCAGCAGAATATACGCCGTCCCCGGCGACCGCGGACCACCATTCGCCCCGATCACCCCATCCGTCGCCAGCGTCACCTTCACCTGCGGCGACTCGAACCACTGGTCCAGAAAATCCGCCGCGCTCATGGTGAAGATGTTCACCAGCCCCGTCATCTCTTTCGCGCCCAGCTTGCGCAGCCGCGCCGCCAGTTTCAGATAATCGAGAAAATCCCCGATTCCCGCCGGCGGAAACTCTGGCGGCGCCTCCAGCAGCAGCCCTTCCACCACCGTCGCCAGTTTCTCCAGGTGCGCCTCGTACGCCGGAAACACGTCCGCGTCGTGCCGCGAAAACTTGGCGATCTCGCCCAGCGTCTTCGCCTCGTCCTGCCACATGAAGAAGTGCCGCCCATCCGGATAAACCGAAAAGAACGCCGGATCCTTCGCGTCCACCTGGTATCCCAGCTTTTCCAGTTCCAGTTCCTTCACGATCCGGTCCTGCAGCAGGCTGCTCAGATAGGCCGCGGTCGACACCCGGTACCCCGCCCAAACCTCCTCGGTCACCGAGCATCCGCCCACCAGTTCGCGCCGCTCCAGCACCAGCACGCTCCGCCCCGCGCCCGCCAGGTACGCCGCCGTCACCAGCCCGTTATGCCCGCCTCCAACCACAACGCAGTCGTATTGTTTGGCCACGCGAGCATTGTACTCCCACCCCTTTTCCGACCGCCGTCGCGCCGCCGCGCTACATTGAAAAACGTGGCTACCCGCTTTGCCCCCGCCGCGCGAAACACCGCATCGCCCGCCTTTCGCCGCTACGCTTTCGCCGTCCTCATTTACAACGTGCTCGTCGTTCTCTGGGGCGCCGTCGTCCGCGCCACCGGCTCCGGAGCCGGCTGCGGAAACCACTGGCCGCTCTGTAACGGCGTCGTCGTCCCCCACGATGCCGCCGTCCAAACCATCATCGAGTTCACCCACCGCCTCATGAGCGGCGCCTCGCTCACCGCCGTCGTCCTGCTCGTCGTCTGGGCTTTCCGCGCCTTCCCCTCCGGCCACGTCCTCCGCCGCGCCACCCTCTGGGCACTCGGCTTCCTACTGCTCGAAGCCTTGCTCGGCGCCGGCCTCGTCCTGTTCGACTACGTCGCCAAAAACGTCTCCATCGGCCGCGTCGTGTATCTCGCCGCCCACCTAACCAACACCCAACTCCTCCTCGCCTCGCTCGCCGTCGTCGCTTGGCTCTCTTCCCAACCTGTGCGCCCCGCCCGCTCTCTCCCGGCTTCCCTCGCCGCCGCTCTCATCGCGGCTCTCATCGTTTGCGTCAGCGGAGCCTTCGCCGCCTTAGGCGACACCCTCTTCCCCGCGACTTCTTTAACCGCCGGCCTGCATCAGGACCTCAGCTCCACCTCGAACCTCGTGCTTCGCCTCCGCCTCGCCCACCCCGTCACCGCACTCGTCGGCGCCGCCATCGTCGTCTTCTCGACCCTCCGCGTCCTCCGCGCCCACCTCCCCAAACTCCACAGCAACCTCGCCCTCGCCGTCCTCCTCCTCACCATCGCCCAACTCATCGCCGGCGCCCTCAACGTCGCCCTCCTCGCCCCCGTCCCCATGCAGATCTTCCACCTCCTCCTCGCCGACGCCCTCTGGATCGCCCTCGTCTTCCTCTCTCTCGCCGCCCTCCGCCCCGATCCCACAGCCGAGCTGCAAGCGTAAGAAGCGGTCACCCCTGAGCTCACCGCACACCCCATCCGGTTCCGCGAAGCCTTTCTTGCTCTATGGAACAATGGTTGTCATGAAACGGCCGTTCACCGCCTCGGTTTGGCTCGAGGGCAACTGGTACGTCTCCCAGTGCCTCGAAGTCGATGTTGCCAGCCAAGGCGAGACGGAAGAGGAAGCCTTGGCCAACTTGGCCGAAGCCCTGGAACTCTACTTCGAGCCACCGCGCCCAACGCGTCCGCCTAAGGTGCGTACCATCGAGGTCGAGGTTGGGGCGGCTTAAGCCTCTCCCATTCCGCGAAATCAAGCGCCGCCTCGAGGCTGTCGGATTTATCGAAACCAGCCAGAAAGGCAGCCACGTCAAGTTTGTCCGCCGCGTCGGTCCGGACGTCGACATCGCGATTGTGCCAAGAAAAACCGAGGTTCCGCCCGGGACAATAAGAAGCATCCTCAACCAGGCGCACATCAGCCTCGACGACTGGGACGAATTCTACTGAGTCCGATTATTCCTCTCTCCAGTTCCGCCGTGACCTTGTACAGGTCCCACGATAGAAGTCTTCACGAACCGCATCGAGATTACAAACCCTGGGAAACCGCTCATCGACACACTGCGATTCATTGACGAGCCGCCACGGTCGCGGAACGAGGATCTGGCTGCATTTATGCGCCGCCTGAAGATCTGCGAAGAGCGTGGGAGCGGCATCGACAAAGTCATATTCCAAGCGGAACTCTATCAGTTGCCTGCGCCAGAGTTCCGCGTGACCGAACATCACACGATCGCCATTCTCTACGCGCGGCGCCAATTGCGAGGGATGGACCGGCAGGATCGAATGCGCGCCTGCTACCAGCATGCCGCCTTGCAATACGTTTCCGGCCAGGTGATGACCAACGCGTCCCTGCGGAAGCGGCTTCGAATTGAGGAGAGGAATTACGCAACCGCTTCGCGCGTGATCGCAGACACGATCGAAGAGGGGCTCGTAAAGCCCAGAGACCCAACGAATACCTCCAGGAAGCACGCCAGCTACGTGCCGTTCTGGGCTTAGGCTTATGTGACTGTCATGTGATATTTCACTGTTTTTGAGGCCAGGAGAGCCGGGTGGGTGGCACAGTAGCGCTTTATTGTCAATCGGTTAAATCAAACCGGGCGACCGCGGCTTATGTGATGGAACGGCCGCCTTCGCCCGCAAGCCGCTGACACCAATCCCCCTACTCTTCCTCTTCCTCCACCCCCGCCTTCGCCGCCTTCGCCGCCGCGATCACCTTCTCCGCCTGCAACTGCGGCACGTAATCGTAGTGGTCGAACTCCATCTGAAACGAAGCCCGCCCCTGCGTCATCGAAATCAGATCGTTCTGGTAACTCAGCATCTCCGCCATCGGCACCTCCGCGCGGATAATCTGCGTCCCCCCCCGCGTGTCCATGCCCGTGATGCGCCCGCGCCGCCCGTTCATGTCGCCCATCAGGTCGCCCGCGTACTCCACCGGAGCCTGCACTTCCACCTTGGGGAAGCTACGAAGCGATTTTCGGTACAAATCCGATTGCTATGGGAATCCCGACGGGAAAGGATATTCCTATAATCATAGACATGTCAAGCAGCATCGTGGCACGCGGGAAGATAGTGGCCGCTGCGAGGAATGGCAACTCGATACCACAAGATTGGGCACTCGATCCCGATGGTAATCCGACTACCGATGCACAGAAGGCGCTTGACGGATCGGTTCTGACCATGGCAGGTCCGAAGGGGTATGCACTCGCACTGATGGTCGATATTCTATCCGGCGTACTAAGCGGAGGTGGTTTTGGCAATGGTGTTAACTCCATGTATAAGGACATGAGTCATCCGGCAAATGTCGGACACATGCTGATGGCAGTGAATATAGAAGGCTTCACGCCGAAAAGCGTATTCTTCGACCGTGTGCAAAGCCTGAT
>JAJYKC010000151.1 GCA_021788955.1 Acidobacteriota bacterium | reverse complement strand
AGCCTGGATCCACTGACCGAGGCCGCACTCGTCGGAGTGACCAAGGCGCTCTCCTCCATCGGGCGCGGCTTCCTATGTCTCGATCCGCGCTTTCAGATCGTCCACGCCTCGGCTCTGCTCGACAAAGTGCTCGGCCCCGAAATCGCAGAGCGCCTTCCCGGCCACGGAATCGAGGAGATTTTCGGAGACGATGTCTTCGGACCCGACAGCCTGTTGCGCCAGGCGCTAGGGGCCGGCGAGCGCCGCGAAGGTTGGCGCGCCACGCTCCGCTTTGCCGGCTGCCGGCCATGCCTGTTCTCGCTCACAGCCGCCCCCCTCGACCATGAAAACCCAGCCATCTGTGACCCTCGCATCGCCTATATCGTCGTAATGCGCCCTGCCGCCGACGAGGATGGCCCCGGCATCAGTCCTACGTTCTTCTCCGGCGCCATCGCCAGCTCCGCCGCCATGCTCCGCATCTTCCGCCTCATCGAAAACCTGCGCGACAGCAACGCCACCATCCTGATCACCGGAGAAAGCGGCACGGGAAAGGAGGTCATCGCCCGCGCCATCCACGAACACTCCCCGCGCGTCAAAGGCCCCTTCGTCGCCGTCAACTGCGGAGCACTTCCCGCCGAATTGGTGGAAAGCGAACTCTTCGGCCACGCTCGCGGATCGTTCACCGGCGCCGTCCGGGACCGCGTCGGCCGCTTCGAACTCGCCGCCCAGGGCACGCTCTTCCTCGATGAGATCGGCGACCTGCCTCTGCCCGCGCAGGTCAAACTCCTCCGCGTGCTCCAGGAACGCATGTTTGAACGCGTCGGAGAAAGCAAACCCCGAACCAGCAGCGCCCGCATCATCGCCGCCACCAACACCGACCCCCACCGCGCCGTCGCCGACGGACGCCTCCGCGAAGACCTGTATTACCGCCTCCGCGTCGTCCCCATCGACATCCCACCCCTCCGCAGCCGCCGCGAAGACATCGAACCTCTCGCCATCCACCTCCTCGCCCGCGCCGCAAGCCAGCGCGGTTTCGTAAAAAGACTCTCTCCCCAAGCCGTTCACGTCCTTCTGGATCACAACTGGCCGGGCAACATCCGCGAACTGTCCAACGCCATCGAATACGCCGTCGCAGTTTCCAACAAGGAAACCATCCTGCCCGAGGATCTACCGCCGGAGATCCTCGCTCCGCCGCCTCTGCCGCCTCCCCCTGCCGCCACGCCGGAACCAGTACCGCCCTCCGTCAACCCGGGTCGCGAACGCCTCCTCGCCGCCCTCGAACGGCATCGCTGGCGCAGAGACCAAACCGCACGGGCACTCGGCCTGAGCCGGACCACGCTCTGGCGCATGATGCGGGAATACGCGCTCATGCAACAATAGGTTTCGCCCTGAAACGATATGTTGCAACAGGGCGTTATATCGGACCCCTGCACCCACCTTCTCCCACCTCCGCCGCAAACGCCCTCGCATCCTTGATACGCTGAAGTTTCACCGCATGAGCCAGAGCTTCGACATAACCCTGCCCGACGGCAGCCACAAATCCGTCCCCCAAGGGACCTCGCCCCTCGATATCGCCCGCCAGATCGGCGAGCGCCTCGCCAACGACGCCATCGTCGCGCGCGTCAACGGCTCCCTCTGGGACCTCACCCGTCCCCTCGAAGCCGACGCCAAAGTCGAGATCCTTACCCCGCGCAATCCCGAAACCCTTGAAGTCTACCGCCACTCCACCGCTCACCTGCTCGCCGCCGCGGTGCTCGAACTCTTTCCCGGCACCCAGCTCGGCATCGGCCCGCCCACCGAAACCGGCTTCTTCTACGACTTCCAGCGCTCCGAACCTTTCAGCGCCGAGGACCTCCAGCGCATCGAAGAACGCATGCGCGAAATCCAGGCCCGCAATCTCCCTTACGAACGCGTCCTCACCCGCAAGGACGACGGCCTGGAAAGATACAAGAGCCTCTGGATGAAGTGCCAGCTTATCCAGGAAAAGGCCGCCGACGTCTTCACCGAATACACCCTCGGCCCCGGCTTCATCGATTTCTGCCGCGGCCCCCACGTCCCCAACACCAGCAAGCTGAAAGCCTTCAAGCTCCTCTCCGTCGCCGGCGCCTACTGGAAAGGCGACGAAAAACAACCCCAGCTTCAGCGCATCCACGGCACCGCCTTCTTCACGCCCAAGGAACTCGCCGAGTACCTCGAACGCCTCGAAGAAGCCCGCAAGCGCGACCACCGTAAGCTCGGCCAGGAACTCGATCTGTTCAGCATCCAGGAACTCGCCGGTCCTGGCCTCATCTTCTTCCATCCCAAAGGCGGCATCGTCCGCCGCACCATCGAGGACTGGATGCGCGAGCAATATCTGCAGCGCGGCTACTCGCTCGTCTACACCCCCCACGTCATGCGCCGCGACCTCTGGAAGACCTCCGGCCACGCCAACTTCTACTCGGAAAATATGTTCACGCCGATGGAACTCGACGACGCCGAGTACCAGCTCAAGCCGATGAACTGCCCGGGCCACATCCTCATCTATCGCGACCGCCAGCGCAGCTACCGCGATCTCCCCGTCCGCCTCGGCGAACTCGGCACCGTCTACCGGTACGAACGCTCCGGAACCATGCACGGCCTGCTCCGCGTCCGCGGCTTTACCCAGGACGACGCCCACATCTTCTGCACCCCGGACCAGATCGAAGGCGAGGTCGTCTCCTGCCTCGAATTCGCCATCGACGTGCTCAAGACCTTCGGTTTCTCCAGCTACGAAGCCGAACTCTCCACCTGGGATAAAGGCGTCAGCGGCAAATACGACGGCGCGCCCGAACTCTGGGACCTCGCCGAGAAAGCCCTCGCCCGCGCGGTCGAAAAGGTCGGCCTCGAAGCTAAGGTCATGGCCGACGAAGCCGCCTTCTACGGCCCGAAAATCGACGTCAAACTCGTCGACGCCCTCGGCCGCAAGTGGCAGCTATCCACCGTCCAGTTCGATTTCACCCTCCCGCGCCGCTTCGAACTCGAATACATAGCCGAGGACGGCCACAAGCACCAGCCCCTCATGGTCCACCGCGCCCTCTACGGCTCGGTCGAGCGCTTCTTCGGCATCCTTCTCGAACACTACGCCGGCGCGTTCCCGGTCTGGCTCGCCCCCGTGCAGGCCGTCGTCCTGCCCATCACCGACAAGCAACTCGACTACGCCCGCCAGGTCCACGCGCGCCTCGTCCAGGCCGGCATCCGCGCCACTCTCGATGACCGCAAGGAAAAGGTGAACCTCAAAATCCGCGAGGCGCAGTTGCAGAAGATTCCCTTCATGCTCGTCGCCGGCGGCCGCGAAGCCGAAAGCGGAACCGTCGCCGTGCGCCACCGCAAACTCGGCGACCAGGGCGCCAGGCCGCTCGACGACGTCATCGCCTCCATCTCGCAGCTCATCCAATCGCGCAGCGTCGCCGACGAGTAGCTACCCGAGCGAAGCAAACACCTGCCAGCCCGTCCAGGCCATGAGTGCAATACGACGCTTCCGATAAGATATATTATGTCAACTGAAGCGCAGCGGTTCCGCCAACTCCCGGTATAACCGCACCCACGCCTCGCCCACCACATCCCACCGGTACTTCCCACACTCCCCTACCGCGTTCCTCGCCAGTCGCTCCGCCAACCCTTCTTCCTCAAGCAAACGGAACGCGCTCGCCGCCATCGCCGCGTGGTCGTTCGACTCCACCAGCAGTCCGGTCCGCTCGTGCTCCACGATATACGGAATCCCACCAACCCGAGTTGCTATCAGCGGCAATCCGCTGGCGAAGCACTCGAGCAGTGAGAGCGGCATGCAATCGGTGTTAGGGCTTGTCAGGTAGATTTCCGCGCTATCGTAAAGCTCGGGAATCTTCTCCGGCGCCACGTGCCCGATAAACTGGGTATTCCTCAACCTCAATTCCTCGGCAAGTCTTTCCAGACTACCCCGCAACCCACCATCGTGGGCCAGCGTAAGCCGCGCCTCCGGATACCGCTTCTGGATCAGTTGAAACGCACGCAGCGTGCACTCAACGTTGTACAGCGGATCAAGCATCCGGTTATGCAGGAACACCGGGGCCGGCCTGGCGCGAGGCCGGAACCGGAATCGCGAACTGTCGATCACGTTGTGAATGAGCGTCGCCTGCAGATTGTATTTCCGGAACACCTCCACCAGATACGCCGAAGGCGTCACGATCCGGTCCATCCGCCGCAATGTCGCAACGGCCGATTTCCAGTACGCCAGATGTTGCTCGGCCTGCCCGTCGTGGTAGTTCAGTATGATCTTCTTCCGCCAAAGCCTCGCGCTGGCCAGCGCCGGCAGGCTCCAAAGATTGTAGGAGTAAAACGACGCAGAAAACACGTGGACCACATCTGCGCCCGCTACGCGCCACATCACGACCGGACAATACAGAAGCCACCGCGCCACGGTCCGCAGGTATCGCACCGATTCGACAATTCGAGGCAGGCGAAGGTTGAAAGGCTGAAACCGCACGTCAATCCCGGGGACCTTCCGGAAATACGCAAGCAGACGGTCCGCTTGTACCGACTGCCCGCCGACAATCGCCAGCGACGGCGCGATCAGCAATACGCGGATCGGCCGCGTCCGCTCCCCGTTCACGAACACGCGGGCGTTCCCTGCCCGTCCGACCCCTCGGCGTCACGCCCCCTCGCACCCGCACATCCCGCAATTCCGCACATTCGGCTTAGCTACCAATCTAACAAGTCGCCTTCGCCGGCAACTCATCTCGGCCGCCGCTGCTTGCCGCACGCTGGCCCGATAGAACAATCACTATCCACCTTCGCCCCCGACATGGCCTGCCGCGTCGTGGGAATCGTCGCCACCGCCGCCAAGACCGCCGAACAGCCCCGCGAGCAGGCCGCCGCTCTCCGCCGCGCCGACGGCCCGAACGGGCAAAACGGCCTCGAGACACAGGAGGCGCTCGCAACCCTCACCGGCATCGTAGGCGGCCTCACTGAAACCGCCACCGCCGCCTCGCGGGCCATGGCCCACCAGGCCTACTCCATCATCGACACCGTGTCCAGCCTTCGCCACAACGCCGAGGCGATAGGCCGTCTCGCCGGCCGGATGCTCACGCTGCTCTGATTCCGTGCATCGCGCCCGGCGCAATCGTTACTATGGAATAGACAATTCGCGTAACGCTACCGGCTCCAACGATCCTTGAACCTCAACCCTGTCAGACGTCTGCTCAGCGCTCTTACCCTCCTGCTGCCGTTCGTCTGCGCCCACTCACAGGACGCGCAAGATACACCCCAGCCCGGCCCGGTCACGATCACCGGCTCGCTCCGCTCTCGCATGTACGCCTGGGACTGGTTCGAACCATCCGCCGGGCAATAACGAGTATTTCTACTCCGGCAACGTACTCCGTATCAACTTCGCTCAGCAACGTTCCGGCTGGGATTGGGACGCCGAGTTCGAAGTCCCCTTCCTGCTCTGCCTGCCCACCGGAGCAACCGTCGCCCCGCCCCAAGGCGCGCTCGGCCTCGGCGCAAACTACTTCGCCGCCAACCACTCCAACCAATACGCCGCCATGCTCTTCCCGAAGCAACTCTACGTTCGCTTCGACTCCCTCGCCGGCGACCCCCGCCAATCCCTCCAACTCGGCCGCTTCCTCTTCCTCGACGGCGGCGAACTCACCCCGAAAAATTCCACCCTCGCCGCCGTCAAACAATCCCGCATCAACGCCCGCCTCATCGGCGACTTCGTCTGGTCCGACGTCGGCCGCGCCTTCGACGGCGTCCATTACTCGTTGTCGACGCCTAATTCCAACGTCACCTTACTCGCCGCCGTCCCCACGCGCGGCGTCTTCCAGGTTGACGGCTGGGGCTGGAACGATATCGCCTTCGCCTACGCTGGGTACACCCACGACTGGGGCTCCGGCCGCCACGCCGCCGATACCCGTGTCTTCTTCATCGAATACGACGACTGGCGTCCCGACCTCAAAATCGATAACCGCCCCCTCGCCCTCCGCCTCGCCGACCAGCAAAACCTCCGCATCGACACCTTCGGCGCGCACACTCTCCACAGCATCACAAACCCCGCCGGCCCCGTCGACCTACTCGCCTGGGGCGCCGTACAAACAGGGCGCTGGGGCGCTCTCGCCCAGCGCGCCTACGCAGCCGACCTCGAAGCCGGCTGGCAGCCCGCCGTCCTCCCCAGCCTGAAACCCTGGCTGCGCACCGGCTACACCATCGGCTCCGGCGACGGCAATCCCAACGACAAAACCCACGGCACGTTCTTCCAACTCCTCCCCACGCCCCGCATCTACGCCCGCTTCCCCTTCTTCAACATGATGAACACCGAAGACCTGTACGGCATGCTCACCCTCCGGCCCCATCCCAAGCTGACGATCTCGAGCGAGTTCCACTCCCTCCGTCTCGCCAACCCCAACGATCTCTGGTACTCCGGCGGCGGCGCCTTC
>JAJYKC010000150.1 GCA_021788955.1 Acidobacteriota bacterium | reverse complement strand
ACGACGATGACCTCGTCAATCCAGTCCCGTTTCTGAAGATCCCGTAGCAAGCGAGGAAGGCATTCGCGCTCGTTCAGAACGGGAACGATCGTCGAGCATGTGAACCGGCGCTCAGTCTCTTTTTTGGCGAGCAATCGTTTCAGAATCTCCGCCGTGCGCGGCGCGCGCACGGTGCCATCCGAGATCATGGTTTGCAATCGCACAACATCTTCTGGGCGGTCGATGTCGAACCACGGATCAAGCACTCGAACGCTCATGCCTGCTTGTCTCAAACGCCCCAGCGTCAGCGCGAACGTGCATGGCTCACTCCAAGAAATCCCGGCCAGCAGTCCGCTGGGGCACCTGCGCAGCCCGAGCAGGTAAAACCCGCCGTCTTCGCAGGGACCGACCACTGCGTCCGCTTCCTGGAGCCCGGCGCAGGCCTGTTCGAGGAGAGACTTGGGGAGTCCCGGCGTATCCGAACCGATAGCCAAGGCAAAGGGGAAAGCCTCGAGAGCTCGAGACAGCACGCGCTCAAGCCTAGCGCCGAGAACTCCTTTTCCTTGAGGCCAAACTTCGCATTCGAGAAAAGCGAAGGAAGAGGGAGCACATTCTGGTGAGGCGAGAAGAGGTCTAGCCCACGGCAGGGAATAGACAGCCGCCCAGGTGTCCTGGAGCATGGCTTTTGCCAGCATGGCCGCAGCCCCGTTTCCATAGGCAGGGATCAAGCGCGTTTTGACCTGGCCCGGCCTTGGAGGTTTAGCGAAAACGCAAATGCATCCCTGCTCCATCGTCCTATCTTCTGAATCGGAAATATCTCTCAAGAACCCGCTTCATCCACGGCTGGAAACGCGAGCGCAAGCGCTGCTCGGCCGCACGGCGAAGCGCATCCGCCTGGGTAGGATAAGGATGGATAACACTGGCCAACTCATTCACCTTCAGGCATCGATTAATCGCCAAGACGGCTTCGCCAATACTCTCGCCCGCGTGCGCGCCGACCATCGTCGCGCCGAGCAGCCGGCCTTGGCGCCGCTCGAGGTAGAGGCGCAGATAGCCTTCGGTTTCGCCGTCGAGGATCGCGCGATCTATTTCTTCCAGCGAAAGCGTGATAACGGCGATTTCCGCTCCTCGCCTTCGTGCTTCCGTCTCCGTGATCCCCACGTGAGCGACCTCCGGGTCCGTGTATGTGCACCAAGGGATGAGGAGGTTGCTGGCTTTCTTGCGTCCGAAAAAGAGCGCGTTCTGGAGGGCAACGCGCGCCATCGCGTCCGCCGCATGGGTGAACTTGTACGCGGAACAAACGTCGCCGACGGCGTAGATATCAGGGTTGCTGGTTTGGAGTCGGTCGTTCACGCGGATGCCGCGCTCGTCGAACGCTACCCCCGCCGCTTCGAGTCCGAGGCCTTCGATGTCCGGCTGGCGGCCAACGGCGACGAGAACACACTCCGCTTCCAGCCGCTGTTCCGCTCGGCCGCAATCAAAGAAGACGGCCGTTCTCCCTTCTCGCTTTTCCGCCCGCAGCAATTTCGCTCCGACAATCAGGCGAATGCCTTCTCGCGCGAAACGCCATTCGAGAATGGCGGCGGCGTCCTCCTCCTCTCGGGGCAAAAGGCGTTTACCATTTGTCAGGATTATGACCTCGACACCGAACCGGCGAAACGTCTGCGCCAGTTCGCAGCCAATTGGGCCGGCGCCGATCACCAGCAGAGTCGAGGGGAGCGCAGTCAGGGAAAAGATGGTTTCGTTCGTTTCGTACCCCGTCTCCGAAAAACCGGGCACGGAAAGCTCCGCCGGGCGGCCGCCGGTTGCGACGATTGCCTTCGAGAACGCGAGCTGCGTCCCGTCAACCTCAACGGTGTGTGTATCGCGGAAACGGGCCTTGCCGAAGTAAATATCAACGCCTAGTTCGGTAAGCCGCGAGGCGGAATCATTGGCCGAGATCCGTGCGCGGAGACGCCGCATCCGCTGCATGATCAGGGGAAAGTCAGCGCCAATGCCGCTCCGGGGGATCGCGCCGAAATCTGGTGCGTCTCGCAGCGCCTGGATGACGCGGGCCGAACGGATGAGCGCCTTCGACGGCACGCAGCCGTAATTGGTGCAATCGCCGCCCATCAGGCGCTTTTCAATCAGAGCGACCCGGGCGCCGAGCGCCGCGGCTCCGGCCGCGGAGACCAGGCCGGCGGTGCCGGCGCCGAGAACCACCAGATTATACCGGCCGCGAGGTTCGGGCTTCTTCCAGCGCGGGGGATGAACGTTTTCCAGCAGCGTACGGTCGTGAACGTCGTCAAGAATGAGCCCGGGGGCGGAAATGGCCATCAGGTTCTCCCTCCGCCCTGGCTCTGGATTTCCGCCGTAAGCGCGCTGCGCAGTGCTTGGCGCGCGATATCGGTCAAAACGAAAACGAGGATGGCCGTGGCCACCAACGCTCCCCAAAGGAGCGCCTCGCGCCATGGGCCTGCGGCCGGAAGCCGGCCTTGCGCCAGCTCCGCGATGCGATTGGCGGATGAACCGAGGTAGACGTAAAGGAGGGTCGCCGGAAGCATGCCGAGCCACGACGCCAGCACGTAATCACGCAGCCGGACGCGGGTGAGGCCCAGGGCGTAATTCAAAAGTACGAAGGAGATGAACATTGGTTCGAGCCGAAGTAGGAACACGATTTTGAACCCGTGCTTTTCGACGGCGCGATCGATCGCCTCGAACTGGCGGTAGCGGCTGATCCGACGGTGCGCCCATTCGCGCGCAAAAGAGCGGGAGAGGAGAAAGGCGATCGTGGCGCCCAAGGTGCTGGCCGGAGAAACCACGAGCACGCCACCGACCAACCCATAGAGGAATCCACTCCCTGCCGTCAGTAGTGTGCCGGGAATCAGCAGCACCGTTCCGGCGACATACACCAATCCGTAGGCGACCGCTCCCCATCCTCCTAGTCCACGCACCCAGCCGACGAACTGAGACGCCCAAAGGGTCATCGGCAGCAGATAGCTGGCAGCCAGAAGTGCGGCAACTACGGCCAGAACCAACACGATCCGCGCACGCGCTTTCATCGGCGAAAACGAGTCCCATGTGGGGCTCCGAACCCGGCCGCAAGCATCCCCATTCTCATTCTCTGCTCTCGTGGCCCTCCAGCTCCACGCCGAGGCCATCGGCGATGCGATTCACAAAGGCGAAATAGGCGGCGACAAGCGTCGAATCCAGAATCGCCGGATCGCTCCACGCGGCTTTTCGCAACATCTCGATATCACCCCGCTGGCAGGCGGCAGGCTCGCGCGTGAGCTTCACGGCGAATTCGAGAAGCGCGCGTTCGGCCTCGGAGACCGGCGCGTTCGTGAAATCGGCGATCAGCGCGGCGACCAGTGGCTCGTTCTTCGTTTCCTTGCGGAGGCCCTCCCCATGGTGGGCGATTCAATAATGGCATCCGTTCGCCGCGGATACCACAACGGCTATCATTTCGCGCTGCGACCGGCTGAGTTCCGAGTCGGCGAACATCAGGGTACGGTAGAGATCAAAGTGGGCTTTCAACGCACCGGGGTTCAGACTGTGAACCAAGAGAATGTTCGCCACGCGTCCGGAGGCTACGCGGATTCGCGCGTATTGCCTGGCAAGTTCGTCTTTGGCTTCGCCTGGCTCAATCACCTGAATCCAAGCCATCAGCTTCTCTCCCTACATTGCTGTAAAAGTTGGCCTTCGAGGGCAACGCCACGGTGCCAGTCGGGAACAGAATATCGCTTATGGCAATCGATAGACGGATCCGCAAGTTTCTCCCGGTGAGCGAGATTCAGGCCCAAGGGTGAAGTCGCTGGTGGTCATTTTGCCTTGAAAACTGGCGCTCGGGGATAGAACGCCCGCGCGTCGACGAGGTAACTCACAAACTGAGCCAAAGGCTTCGCGTCTTCGGCGGTCGCATGAGCGGTACGGTTGCGCCGGTTGAACCGGACTTCGAAGGAGCGGCCGCCGAGTGAATCCTTCACTTCCCCGCGAGTCTTCTTCAATTGCGAAAACGGGTAGATTTTCGCGTGGCCACCGACAATGACCACCAGGCACGGACGCCGGTCGAGCGGAAAAGAGGCGTAGGGGTCGCGCCCGTAGTTGCGGCGATAACCCGTCTGAAAAGAGAGGACCAACGTATTCGGATTCCTCCGCTGCCAATCCTTCCAGGTCGTTTCGGTCGCCGGCAGCATCTGCAGATGCGTCCCCGCCAGCGGCCCCGCGACCGACATCCCGCCGATCTGCGACCAGAGGCTAAAGGTCTGCCGGTCGTAGAAAAGCAGATTTCGCCGGTAGAGCAAGCCCGAGACCCCGAACGTGTACCGCTTCCCGTTGATTTCCGGGGCGTAAACTACGCCCGAGCCGCATAGCGGTCACCAACTCACCAGCACCGGCTGACTGCCGATTTCGTCGTTGACCACTTCGTGCCAGTTGAGAATCCGTACGGGATAGGCCTTGGCCTGGCCCTCCATCGCAATGCCCAACACCATGTCGGAGGGTTTGAGGAGCCGGTCAGCCTGCTGGGCGGAAATGAACGCCGGAAAGTTCAGCGCGGGGATGCCGCCGCGCGGCGGGCCGCCGGACTGAATATCCTTGAGCGGAATGACGTGCCGGGTCACGTCCCATGGCGTTTGGCCACGTCCCGCCGGAAGATAAACAGGCTTTTTCTCGACCTTCACTTCCGGACGGCTCCCCTGCGCCGAGGCCGGCAATGAGCTCAGCGCAAGCAAAGTGAAAACGGACGCACTGCGAAGCAGTCTATGAGCCATCGGGCCCCCTCCTTTGGGACAAATCTCCGCCACCCCTCGCCGCTCGCTTGCTGCGTTCAGCCCAAACCAAAGCTTCTTTGAGCCGTGCCGACTGGCATCTTCAGCGAGTGCGCCTGGCTGCCGGGAGCGTACGCAAGTAGTGGACGACATCCCAGATATGGTCGTCGCTCAGCACCTTCCCGAAGCCGGGCATTCCGCTCAAGCGAATGCCGTTCTGGACCACCCAAAACAGTTCGCGGTTCGACAGGGCTTGCACACCCGGCGAACCGAGCGGTGCGGTACGCGGATACATCGACTCGCCGATAGCGGTCGGTTTGCGTCCTTCTCGGCCGTGGCAAAAGGCGCACGCCATACCGAGGATCGCGCTACCTTTGGAAACGCTCTCCGCCGTGTCGGTTGGCTCGGGGGCCAGTGGTGCTCGAGCAGCTCGTCTGACGAACCAGTTCCTGACCTCGGTTGCAACGCGAGTCTCCACGGGACCCGGGTCTGGAAGTGCGCTAATGCTGGTGTGTGTTATCCCGTAAATCGCCGTGATAACGATTAGCAGAATGGTGATGGACGCGGTGATCCATCGCCTACGCCACATCTTTCCTCTGGCCCGGATCTCAACTTCAGGAGAAACCCCTCCTGGTTATATGCCGCCAGGCTCGAAGGGCCGGCTGCAGCACACATCCCGGCCCTGCTGCGCCTGGCCGATCCATACGAAACTAACCGGCACTTTCGATTTTCTCGACGTGAATGGTTTTCGAAGAAGCGTTGTAGGTCCCGATGACCTTTACATTTTCACCCGCGAACGCCCGGGGTTTCACCTGATTGTCGAGTTCATAGATGGTCTTGGTGGCGGAGTTGTACAGCACGAACTTGCCACCGGCCTTGACGCAGGCGAGCGTGCACTCCCGGGGAGTGTTGGTGCCGGTCATCTTGTAGCCCATTTCGTGGCTTCCCATCTTGGCGCATTGGCTGTCCATGATTCGGCCGGTAAAAGTTCTGGGTCTCTGCGCGGCAAGGCCGCCCAGGGTGAACAGCAACGTAACCGCCAGGCTCATTGCAAGCTTCTTCATCTTCTCTTCCTCCTCTCTCTGTGGAGTATCTTCTGACAAAGGTACGACGAACTCTCAAAAGCCACGCCGGGAACCCTCCCCCGCCCCCAAATCCTCCGGCGCGAGCGCTTCGTACCCCAGCCCTTTCCTCGACCGCAGCAGTGCTCCCGGAAGCGGCTCTCCCAATGGATTCTCACTTCTCGGCGAGGGCCTTCTCGAGGCGGGCGTATAGCCGCGCGCTGACTGCCAGCGGTACCTCGAATGGCTCGACATCGAGTAGGATTTTGAGCATCTTCCCCGTCGTATCGAATACGACGCGACACCGGCTGCAGCAGCTGAGGTGCTTCTCAATCGCTGCCCGCAGTTCGGCCGAGCCCTCGCCGTCCACGTAATCGGAGAGGTTCGCCAGCACTTCCCTGCAATCCAGCATAGCCATCGCGCCCTCCTACTTCTCCGCGACCCGCATCAGTCGCATCGCAACCATGTCACGAACTTGGGCCGCCTTATTCAGCATCTTCTTCGGCAAACTCATGGGTGCTTCCCAGGAGGCCGCCAGCTGATCGCGCAGCATCAGCCGCGCTCGCAGGAGGCGCGACTTGAGGGCGGGAATCGTGATGCCGAGAACCTCCGCCGCTTCCTCCGCGCTCAATCCTTCGATAT
>JAJYKC010000149.1 GCA_021788955.1 Acidobacteriota bacterium | reverse complement strand
ATACCGCCGACGCACAGGATCTGACACAAGAGACATTCATCAAGGCGCTGCAGCGGCGGGACCAGTTGAAGGATGCGCAGCGGGCGGCGCATTGGCTATCGCGGATTGCGAGCAACACGGCGATTGATTTTCTGCGGCGGCACGGCAAGGTGAACTTCTGCGAGATCGACGCGATGCCGGAGGCGGTGTCGGCGCGGGTTCTGGGCGAAGGGACGGACGGCGGACCGGAAAATCCGGAAACTGCGGTGCTGCGCGCGGAGCGGCGCGGGATGCTGGAACGCGGGTTGGCGGTGCTGACCGAACGCGAACGGACGGCACTGCTGCTGCGGGATGTCGAGGGGTTGCCGGCCGAAGAGGTGGCGCGGCGATTGAATTGTTCGAAAGCGACGGTGCGGTCCCATATCGCCAACGCGCGGGTGAAGTTCCGCCGGTACATGGAGAGCCTTCCGTCATGAGGCATCCGGGCGAAGCAGCACTCGCGTTATACGCCGGGGGCGACCTGGGGCTGGCGGCCCGCGTGAAAGTGGCGCTGCACTTGCGGCGTTGTGCTGCTTGCGCGGGAGAAGCGGCCGCTTACGCGGGCATGCGCCGCGCGATCGTTTCGGCGGCGGAAACCGCACCGGCTGAGATCGACTGGCCGGCGCTTGCGACTGAGATGCCAGCCAATATCCGCGTGGGGCTGGAAGCCGGGCGGTGCGTCGACTCGGCGCCGCAGCAACGGCCGAGGCACGGCTTGCGCTGGAGCCTGGGCGCGGCGCTGGCGGCGGCGACCTTACTTTTCGTGATCGGGTTCGTCCTCAACTTCCCGCGCGAAAGCAGGGATCGGATTGCGACGTCCGTCGAAAAGGTGTGGCGCGGTGAGCCGTCTCTTCCTGTAGTGGCGGCGCAACAGGGCGTGGTGCTGGAGGCATCGCCGGCCGGAGCGTCGGTGACGGCCAACGGCGCCGCGATGCAGATGCTGGCGCCGCGCGCTTCGGGTCCGGTGAGCGTGTCGGTGAGTCTGCAGGATTCGGTGAGCGCGCGTTACGTGGATTCGGACTCCGGCCAGGTGACGATCAACAAGGTCTACTATGAGCAGTAGCCTGTGGAGAGCTGCGGTGGTGGGCCTGGCGCTGGCGGCGTCCTCCGTCTTCGCCGGCGATCTGCCGTTGCCGCGCATCGACTTCCCCGGCGATTCGCCGGTGGCTCTGCTGGGCTCCGACTACAGCGGATCGAGCGAGACGGCGCGCGGCAGCGCGATGGTGATGGATCTGCGCGCGGCGCTGACGCTGCGGAATATATCGGGGTCGCGAATTCGGGGCATCACGCTGCTGGTGGAGGCGCCGGGGGTGACGCCGGGCGGCAAAGCGTCGGTGACGCTGCCGAGTCTTTCCGTCGCTCCGGGCGATTCGTTCCCGGTTCGGCTGGACCTTCGTCTCCTGCGGCCGGCGCAAGCGCCGGGGACTGCCGCGGTGAGTATCCGGCTGGATGGGATCCTGTTCGACGACCTGAGGTTCTTCGGGCCGGACCGGCTGAATTCGCGGCGGGCGCTGACGGCCTACGAACTCGAGGCCCGGCGCGACCGGCGCTATTACCAGAGCCTGCTCGAAGGCGGCGTGGAAAAGCTTCGACAGGGTGTGCTGGCGGCGCTTTCTCGCGGCGTGTCGCAGCCGGGAGTTGAGGCGCAACTGATCCATGCGGGGCCGGCGACGAATCTTCCGCCAGGCCGGGAGTTGGCGTTTCAGTTTGTGGACGTTTCGGGCGCGCCGGTGCAACCGCAGGAGGGCTTCGCCACGGTGGCCGGGAACGAGGCGCGCGCGCCGAGGCTGGAGGTTCGTAACCGGTCGAACCGGACGATCCGCTGGGTGGAGTTGGGTTGGATTCTGCGAGACCGGCAGGGGCGGGAGACTCCGGCGGGCACGATTCCCGCGGAGGTTTTTCTGGCGCCGGGCGAGCAGCGCGACATTCTGAAGGACGTGACGCTGCGGTTTCCCAGCCGGCCGGGCGCGCCGGTGGATATCGCCGGGCTGATGGGATATGTTGCCAGCGTGGAGTACGCGGACGGGGCGGTGTGGGGGCCTCCACGGAGCGTGCTTGCGGACCCGCGCTTGAGCCGCGCGATGCCGCCGTCGCCGGAAGAGCAGCGGTTGCTGGAGATTTACCGGCGCAAGGGCATGGCGGCGTTGCTGGCGGAACTGCGGCGGCCTTAGGCTGGGCGCGGCGCGCGGGTGCGAGCGAGCGTTGTCTGATCCGGGGTGGGCTTGGTATTCTAGGTTTGTAGCGCGGAGGCGGGTATGCCTGCTCCGCGTGATGTCTCGTCCGGCGGCGCTATCGTCTAACGGTTAGGACGGAGCCCTCTCAAGGCTTAAATACGGGTTCGATTCCCGTTAGCGCTACCAAAAAATCAATAAGTTAGATCGTTTCTGCTCACACATTGCTGCAGTTTGCAGCGCGCTCAACGGGGTTCGCTAGCCGCTCGCTGGCGTTGGCGATGGCGTCTGGAACTTCCGCTGCCGCGGCGACCGCCTCTGCCGCGGCTGGAATCGTCCGTGATCGTCGTCCTTAACAACAACGGCAACGTCGTCATGACGACCGGCATGGTCACCGTGATCAGCAGCACCAGCATCGTGACGATCACCAGCAGTTGGAAGCATGATCGTGATCATCAGCATCAGCATCATCGTCAGCAGCAGCAGCGTCGAAAAGAACATAAAGAAGAACAACAACAGACAACAAAATGCTCAGTGCCGATTAACCGTCGCGCGCAATGGATCGTCACCCGACCGAAACCCGTGCGATGCTCCTTCATCCTCTGAATGTGGGGCTCGGGGCGGAAGCCTAAGGGTCTGGTCAGAAGGCGTCTGATGCGCGAGACAGTTTTTTAAGAGTGTGAGCAAACCCGAAGACGAGCTTGGGGAGAATAGACCCTCTAACCTACGCAAAACTTGCGTCGATCGGTCGTTTCCCCCGCTACGCTCCTACCAACCGTCTTCCCGTCCGGGAACAAGCACCTGATTCTGAACGCTTCACGGGGCACTGTTCCCGATCGGTAACATTGTCCGGCTCAATTGCCTCTTCGGCGTTAAATCTTCCCGTTCGGGAATGTTTCTGGTATTCGTGGCCCGAAAAGGCTATAATATTCCCGTACGGTAGCTTTTCCTCGGGAGCCAAGCGCTTTGAGGTACACAACGGCCAATGTCGGCAAGCTGATACGGGAGACGCGCAAGAACCTCGGCGTCACCCAGAAAGTGCTCGCACTGACCTCCGGCACCGGCCTGCGGTTCATTATCGAGCTGGAGAAGGGAAAAGAAACCTGCGAGATCGGCAAGGTGCTCACGGTCCTCCAGACGCTCGGCATCAAGATCTCGCTGACGCCGCCCGCGACACCCGCGGAGCAAGGATCAGGCAATGGCCCGCACGCTTGACGTATACCTGCACGCCGACCTTGCCGGGCATCTGACGCAGGACGATGACGGCGACATGAGCTTTCAGTACGCCGAGGGCTGGATGAAGCGACCAGGAGCGATCCCGTTGTCACATTCCCTGCCGCTGCGCCAGGAGCGCTTCCGCCAGAAGGAATGCCGCGGCTTTTTCGCAGGCATCCTGCCGGAAGAAGCCAAGCGCGAGATGATCGCGCGCAATCTCGGCATCAGCGCGCGCAACGATTACGCCATGCTGGAGCGCATCGGCGGCGAATGCGCGGGCGCCGTGACGTTTTTGCCCCACGGCGAACCGATGCCCGATTGGCATTATAGATATCGCGAGCTGTCCGAGGAAGAACTCGCGGCCATCCTGGAAGAGCTGCCCCGGCGGCCGCTTCTGGCCGGTGAGGAAGGTATCCGGCTCTCGCTCGCCGGCGCGCAGGACAAGCTCGCCGTCCGGGTCGAAGGGAGCGCCATACGCATTCCGCTTGGCGGCGCGCCGAGCACGCACATCCTCAAGCCGAATGTCGGGCGATTCGAAGGCGTGGTGTTCAACGAGGCCTATTGCATGCGGCTGGCCGCGGCGGCCGGCCTCCCTGCGGCGGCTGTCGAGACACGGGAGACCGCTGGCATCAGCTATCTGTTGGTCGAACGATACGATCGCCATCATCGGCTGGCACCGGACGCCGCGCCGATGGTGGAGCGGGTGCACCAGGAGGATTTCTGCCAGGCCCTCGGGATCATCTCCAAGCAGAAATACCAGAAGGAAGGCGGACCGTCGCTGAAACAATGCTTCGCTTTATTGCGGGAAGTGTCGAGCGTCCCGGCCATTGACGTGGCGCGGCTGCTCGACGCCGTCGTCTTCAACTACATTGTTGGTAACAACGACGCCCACGGCAAGAATTTTTCTCTTCTCTATCGGCGCGGCGGCCCCGGCGAACCCGACATCCGATTGTCGCCGCTGTACGACGTGGTCAGCACAGTCTATTACCCGGAACTCAGCCCCGAGATGGCCATGCGGATCGGCGAGCAGTATTCCTCGGAGAACGTCACGCTGAGGGATTTCGAGAAGCTCGCCGAGGACGTCAAACTCGGAAAGCCGCTGGTGCGGGAGCGACTGATGGAAGTGATCGAGCGCATCAGGGACGCTCTGCCGCGGGTGCCTGTCACCGATCCAGTTGCGGAGAAGGTGGCAGACCTGATCCAACGACGGTCGGAGAAGGCATTGGCCGGGTTTCGGGGCCAGTGAGGAGCGCGCGCGGCAACGCTCACGCCGATTTGCGGGCGGCCACGGCGTACTTATCCGCGGCCCCGACGGTGGGCGGAATGCGAGCTAATCGCCCGGCGCCGTTGCCGTGACTGGCTTCGCGGATTCGGCGATAATATTCCTTGACAGGTATATGCTGCGTGCAGTATATACAAGGAGTGGAGTCTGTGTTCGAGATCATTGCGGAGCCGAACCGGCGGGCGATATTGAGTCTGCTGGTGACGGAACAACGCTCGGTGGGGGAGATTGAGCGGCGGCTTGGGATGGCGCAGCCGGCGGTTTCGAAGCACCTGCGGGTGCTGCGGGAGGCCGGTTTTGTGGAATCGACGGTGGACGCGCAGCGGCGGCTGTACCGGCTGAGGCCTGAACCGCTTCAGGAGGTGGATGCGTGGCTGGCGCCGTTCCGGCGGTTCTGGTCCGCTCATGTGGATGCTCTCGAACGGCACCTCGACCGCATGGAGCAGCCGGCATTGAGGCAAAGAGAGACGAAGAGAAGACGACGCGGAGAAACGAAATGAAAATCAAATTGACGAGCGTGTACGTGGACGACCAGGACAAGGCGCTGCGCTTCTATACGGAAGTACTGGGCTTTGTCAAAAAGGGCGATTTCAGCCAGGGACCGTTTCGCTGGCTGACGGTGGCCTCGGCCGAGGAGGCGGACGGCACGGAGCTGCAACTGGCGCTGAACGATAATGCGGCGGCCAAAGCGTATCAGCAGGCGATGTTTCAAAAGGGCCAGCCGGCGGCCATGTTCTTCACCGACGACGTGCAGGCCGATTACGAGCGCATGAAGGCGCGCGGCGCGGAGTTCACCATGCCGCCCACGGATGTGACGGCATCCAAGATCGCCATGCTCAATGACACCTGCGGCAACCTCGTTCAGGTCACGCAGTTGATGCGCTGGTAGGGCAGGCGAAAAAAACGACGATGGCCGAGCGCGAGCAGTACATACCGGGTCCGGCGCGCGCCGAGGTACGGAAGGACGGAGAGAAGTGGACGCTGATTCTCGTCCGAGAACTGCGGCACTCGCCGGAGAAGGTCTGGCAGGCGCTGACCGACCCGGCGCAACTGCGCGAGTGGGCTCCGTTTGAAGCCGCCGGGAGCCTTGGGACGGCCGGAACGACGGTGACGCTCACGTGGGTGGGAACCGGAAGGCCGACCGAAACGGCGGTGACGCGAGCCGACGCTCCCAAGGTACTTGAGTATGGCGATATCCGCTGGGAACTGGAGGCCGTTGGCGGGGGCACGCGGCTGACGCTTTGGCACAGCATCGATCGCCGCTTCGTCTCGTGGGGCGCGGCGGGCTGGCACATCTGCCTGGATGTTCTGGATCGCCTTCTGGGTGGTGCTCCGATCGGCCGTATCGCCGGCGGCGAGGCGACGGCGTTCGACGCCTGGCAGCGTTTGAAAGCCGAGTACGCCAGGCAGTTCGGCGTTTAGACGTCGTGGCGCAGTGGGGCCGGCTGGGACTACATACAATCCCCGATCAGCGTTCGGAACTTTTCTCTTGACTGATTTCTTGATCCGAGCAATACTCTGATTGATTAAGGGACAGTCGCTCACCCCGCAAGGCTAAACGCTTCAAGTCATATGTCTGCTCAGAGCAGGCCGGCGCGGGAGTGTGTTTGGGCGGCGCTGGGGGAAATCATGACTCAAAAGATGGGCTTTGTGGCCCGTAGCGCATTCGCGCTGGGGCTGTGTCTTGCGTTCGCCGTATCCGGCAACGCACAAAACGTGACTGCCAGCATCCGCGGCACCGTGACTGACGCCACC
>JAJYKC010000148.1 GCA_021788955.1 Acidobacteriota bacterium | reverse complement strand
CCGCGAGCGCCTCGCGCGCGCCCTGCTGCCGCGCCGCCATCACCCCGCACATGTAGGCGTGGCACACGTCGAACATGATTCGGAAATTCGGATGGTCCGCCTGCTGGTGCATCGAGAGAATCTCGGAGGGCTTGTTAAACAAGAAGCCCGGCTCGAACTCCCACACCATGCGGATGCTCGCCTTCTGCGCCAAACCCGCCGCCCGGTGCCAAAGCGAAGCGATGCGGCTCAGCGCCGCCGGCGTCTCCTCCACGGTTACCGCGTTCGGCCCGGCCACCGTGTCCACGCGGATCGCCGGAATTCGAAGATCCGAGCAAAGTTCGAGGTTCCGCTGAAACAAATCCAGGTATTTTTGTTCGTTAGCGGGATCCAGCGGATTCGCCGACGTGAGGTCCGCCGCGTAGCCCGAACGCCCCAGCCCCAGATCATCCAGAAACCGGCTCAACTCGGCCCGCTTGGCCGATGCCGGATAAGCGTCGAGCGTCACATGTGGCGGAAAACCGCAGATTTCAATGCCGTCGTAGCCGGCCTCGGCCAAACGCCGCGCCGTGCGGTCGAACAGAATCGGATTGTCCGAGTACGGTCCAAAAGAAAACGCCCAACTCCCGAGCGAAATTTTCATGCGTTCACCGCTCCTTCTCCGGATTTTACGTTCACCCAGCCTTTCGAACCGCACGCCTCCAGCACCGCGTCACATACCCTCTGGCAGCGCAGGCCGTCGTCGAAATCCGGCTGCATCGGTTTACCCAGGTGAATCGCCTCCAGCAGATCCGCCGCCTGGTTCGTGAACGTGTGTTCGTAACCGATCGCGCACCCCGGCACCCACCAGTGTTTCATATACGGATGACACTCTTCCCACACCTGCAATTCGCGCCAGCCCTGCACGTGCTTGGGCTCAAGCGAATCGAAATACCACAGCCGGCTCATGTCTTCCAGGTCGAAATACAAGCTGCCGAACTCGCCGTTCACCTCGAACGTGTTGGCGTTCTTGCGACCGTTGGCAAAACGCGTCGCTTCAAAATGCCCGATCGCGCCGCCAGAATACTGACATACGAAAACCGCCGCGTCCTCGATTTCCACTTTCGCCCGTCCGCCTTCGGGCCGTTCGCGCTCGCCGACAAACACGCGGCTGGTTCCAGCCACGGATGTGATGCTCTGGTCCATCAGGAAGTTCGAAATGTCGACGATGTGCGCCAGCAGGTCGCCGGTAACGCCGGAGCCGGCCACGTCTTTGTCCATGCGCCACAGCAGCGGCACCGAGGCATCGAGGGTCCAGTCCTGCAGATAAAGCGCGCGGAAGTGGAACACCCGCCCGATCCGCCCTTCTTCGATCAACTGCTTGGCGAACGCGATCGCCGGCACGCGCCGGTAGTTGAACCAGACGGTGTTGATCTTCCCGCTGCGCCGCGCGGCTTCGGCCATCTTTTCCGCCTCGGCGGTGTCGCGCGCCAGCGGCTTCTCGCACGACACGATCTTGCCTGCTTCGAGCGCCGCCACCGCGATTTCGCAGTGCGTGTTGTTCGGCGAGCAGATGTCGACAATCTGTACGTCCGGCGCCTCCACCACCTGCCGCCAGTCCGTCACCACGCGCTCCCAACCCCACCGCCGCGCCATCTTCTCCACCTTCTCGCGGTCCCGGCCGCAGACAACCTTCAATTCCGGCCGCAGCGCCGGCTCAAAAAACGGGGTCACCTGGCGCCACGCGTTGCTGTGCGCCTTCCCCATGAACTTGTACCCGACCATGCCGATGCCGATCGCATCCGCCATTCGCCCTGATCTCCTTCGTCTCACGTCGCATTCATCCACGCTAAGTTCCGCCGCGTCGTGCGGTTCCGATTATACTCAAGAGGCCACGGCCCCTAAAGCATGATGCCCTTGCTCGCCCTCGCCGCCGCGTACTTTCTCGGCGGCATTCCCTTCGGTTATTACCTGGTCCGCTTTGCCACCGGACGCGACGTGCGCACGCTCGGCAGCGGCAACATCGGCGCCACGAACGTCCTGCGCACCACCGGCCGCGCCGCCGGCGTCGTGACACTGCTGCTCGACATCGCCAAGGGCTTCGCCGCCGTGTGGCTCGCCGCGTGGCTCACGCACGGCACCGTCTTGTGGACCAGCCTCGCCACGCTCGCAGTAATGGCGGGCCACGCCTATCCTCTGCTGTTGCATTTCAAAGGCGGCAAGGCGGTGGCGAGTTTCCTGGGCGCGTTCCTGTATCTGGCGCCTCTGCCCGTGTTCGCCACGCTCATTCTCTTTATCGCCGTGGTCGCTTATAGCCGCTACATCTCGCTCGGCTCCCTCATCGCCGCGGGCAGCTTTCCCTTCGCCGTCTGGCTCATCCTCCATCCGCCGGTAGAGTTGACCTCGGCCGCCGCCATCGCCGGCGCCTTCATCATTTACCGCCATAAGTCGAACATCGCCCGGCTTCGTGCCGGAACCGAGAACGTCCTGCACTTGGGCGGCAAGCACTGATGGGGAAACTCGCCATTCTCGGCGCCGGAAGTTGGGGCACCGGACTCTCGGTGGTGCTTGCCCCGCGCTTTGACGGCATCGCGCTTTGGGCGCATGAGGAGGATCTCGCCGCCTCAATCGAAGCGGCCCGCGAGAACACGGTCTTCCTGCCGGGCTTCCGCATCCCCTCGAACGTCGCCGCTACCCACAGCCTGGAAATCGCGCTCGAAGATGCCGGCGCCGTGCTCGGCGTCATGCCTTCGAAATTCGCCCGGGCTGTCTGGAGCCGCGCCCTGCCGCACCTGGCCCCCGGCGCGCAGCTAGTCAGCGCCACGAAGGGCCTCGAGCAAGGCTCCCTGCTGCGAGTTTCCGAGGTGATCGCGTCTCTGGGCGCGGGCGCGCCAGCCGTCCTCTCCGGCCCAACCTTCGCCCGCGAAGTCGCCCTCGGCCGGCCCACTGCACTCGTCGTCGCTTCTACCGACCCCGCTCTCGCCTCCGCCGTCCAGCGCGGGTTCTCGGGACCCACCTTCCGCCTCTACACCAATCCCGACCCGATCGGCGTCGAAATCGGCGCCTCGCTTAAGAACGTGATCGCCATCGCGGCAGGCCTCTGCCAGGGTCTCGAACTCGGAACCAACGCCACAGCCGCCCTCATCACCCGGGGACTGGCCGAAATCACGCGCCTCGCCGTCGCCCTCGGTGGCCAACCCCGTACTCTCGCCGGCCTCGCCGGCCTCGGCGACCTCGTCCTCACCTGCACCGGCGAACTCAGCCGGAACCGCCGCGTCGGCCTCGAACTCGCCCGCGGACGCACCGCCGCCGACATCACCGGCTCCATGGCCATGGTCGCCGAAGGAGTGGATACCGCCGCCTCCGCCGTCGAGTTGGGCCGCCGCTGCCATGTGAGCCTCCCCATCGCCACCCAGGTCGACCGCATCCTCCGCGGCGAGATCCCCGCCGCTCGCGCCGTCGGCGAACTCATGGAGAGATCTCTCAAGGAAGAATGACAATCGGATAAGCGGCCTTTCCCGCCGGCGACTATGCCGTTCCTGACACCGCAACCTTTTCCGGACGACTGGGTTGATACAGATATGACGGCTGCCGCCGCCTGTCTCGAACGCGATGCCGATCTGATGCTCAGGGTCCGCGAAGGCGACAATGTCAGTTTCGCCCTCCTGCTCGAAAAGCACCGCCGCCCGGTCATCCACTTCCTCTACCGCATGGTGCAGAATCAGGCCGTCAGCGAAGAATTGGCGCAGGAAGTGTTTCTCCGCGTTTACAAGGCCCGCCTCAGCTACGAACCAACGGCGAAATTCACCACCTGGCTGTTCCGCATCGCCAGCCACCTCGCGATCAACTGGCTGCGCGACCGCCGCAACGAGCGCTCGCAGGACAGCCTGGATCAACCCAACGCGGACGGCACTCACGTCCAGGTCGCCGATACGTCGCTCACCCGCGAAGAGGAAATGATCCGCCAGGCCCGCCTGGCCGAGGTACGGCGCGCCATCGAAGCGCTTCCGCCAAAACAGCGCGCCGCCGTGATGATGCACAAGTATCAGGAAATGGGATACGCTCAGATCGCCAAGGCGCTTAACTGCTCGGAATCGGCGGTAAAATCTTTGTTGTTCCGGGCCTACGAGACGCTTCGCGCCCGTCTGGCGCACATGGTATGAAGGAGACGCGCAGAATGGAAGCCCCGATGTCCTGTCCGGCCAACGATCGCCGCGGCTCGGAACGGTTCCTCTCCTATGCCGCCGGACTCATGAGCACCTCGGAGCAGGCCACCTTCGAGCGCCATGTCGCCGGTTGCGCCGATTGTAGGCGTATCGCGGACGAACAGAAGCGCGTCTGGTCCGCCCTCGACGTGCTGGCCGCGCCGGACATTCCTTCCAATTTCGACGAAAAACTCTACGCCCGGATCGCCGCCGGGGAACGCAGTCCCTGGTGGCAGTCTTTGCTGCACCACGGCGCCTCCTTCCGCCTGAGCACCGCCGCTCCCGTGGCCGCCGCCTGCGCTGCCCTCGCCGTCATGCTCATTATGCGGACGCCGCACCCGGCTCCGGCCCCGGTGCAGCCCGCCCCGGCCACCGCCACCGTCCAGCAAAAGCTCGACCCAAACCAGATCGAGCAGAACCTCGACGACCTCGACATGCTGCGTCAATTAACGGCGCCCGCGGCGGAGGCGAGCAACGGACAGTCCTGAGATTAAGAAAGGAGAACCGGTGCGAGTAGTGTCATTGGCCGCGGCGGTTCTTGGAGTTGTGCTCTTGCCGGCCCCGATCCTCGCGTGGGGCCACCACAACCAGCCCCCACCTGCCGAGCATGGGCAGCGCGGACCTCGCGGACCAGGCAACAGTCCACTTCGCCAGCAAATCGGCCCGGCCCCGCTCGAACAACTCCGCCGCATGTCCCCCGAGGAACGACAGCGGTTCCTCAACAGTCTGCCGCCGCGGCAGCGCGCCAACATCGAGCGCCGCCTGAACAACTACGAAAACCTCCCGCCGCGGGAACAGCAGCGGCTGCAGCGAACCTACGACCGCTTCCGGCAACTGCCCCCCGGACAGCAGAACGCGATCCGCCAGGGCTTCCGCGGTTTCGCTCAGTTACCTCCCGACCGCCGCCAAGCCTTGCGCGAGGAGATGCGCAATCTACGCTCGATGACGCCCGCGGACCGCCGCAAGCGCATCGCCAGCCGCGAGTTTCAAAACCAGTACACGCCCGAGGAGCGGCAGATTATGAATCAGATGACCCAGCTTGCTCCGAACCGCTAACCCCCCACGCGCCGGCCCGGCGGCGCGAACGCGAAGCGCAAGCTTGCCTCGGCAAGTTCTTCCAACTCCGTCTCGCTGAACCCTAACGTCGCCGCCAGTTCATATTCGCTGGTAAGCGTGCAGCCAAACAGGGCCGGGTCATCCGTGTTGATCAAAACCGGCACGCCCGCCTCATACAGCCTGCGCAGTGGATGCGCCGCCGGCGACGCCACCACTCCCGTGCGCACGTTGCTGGTGACGCAGACCTCGAGCGGGATCTCCCGTTCCCGTAACTCCGCCATCAGCGCTTCATCCTCGATCGCCGCGATTCCATGCCCGATCCGCTCCGCCCCGATGGCTAGCGCCTCCCGAACCGACTCCGGTCCCACCGTCTCTCCCGCATGGCACGTGAGCCGCAACCCTGCCTCGCGCGCCTCGCGAAACACTTCGGCAAACTCTCGCGCCGGTCCGCGCACTTCGTCTCCTCCGATGCCGAACGCAACTACGCCGCGCTCCCGCGCCCGCGCCGCAAACTCCACGACGGGCCGGGCAGCCTCCGCGCCGAACTGCCGGATCGCATCAAGAATCCACCGGATCTCAATCGGCGCTCGCTGCGACTCCTCCCACAACGCGCCGTATATCGCCTCCAGGTCCTGCCCTTTCCACAAGATCACGCCCGCCGATAGGGTGATCTCCGCATACACCACGCCTTGCGCCGCTAGCGTCGAAGCCAGCCGCCGCAACGCCAGTGCGTAGTGTTCCGGCGTCTCCAATCGCTTGTTCACCCACACGTAGGCCCGCAAAAACCCGGCGAAATCCTCGTATTTCGTGCACGCCTCGATCGCGGCCAAGCTCAACGAAGGATCGATCTCCTGTAATGTCTCCGGTTCGATCGATCCTTCCAGGTGCAGGTGCAGTTCCGCCTTGGGGATTTCCAGCAGGCGCACAAGCCGCTGCCCGCGGATCGTTTCCTCGGGAAGCCCGGCGCCAGTAGACTGGGAGGCGGTCTGTTGTGCGTCACTCTTAGCGAAGCCCATTGCTGCCATAATATCCACGATGAACGGGCGCCAACTTGACTCCGTGGTCCATGGATACTGCTCGGATGCCTTCGCTGTGCTCGGCCCCCACCAGCGCGACGACGGCTCCTGGGAGGTGCGGGCGTTCCTGCCTCGCGCCACCGAGGCCTGGGTCGTAGTCGGCGGCCACTTGACGCCGGCCATGAAAATTGACGGCGCCGGTGTGTTCCTGGCTACGCTCC
>JAJYKC010000147.1 GCA_021788955.1 Acidobacteriota bacterium | reverse complement strand
CCTATACCGCCAACCCGCCGATCCCGTTCACTTGGGCGCAAACACCCGCGGTCTGTAGCAACGGCAAAGAGAACTATCAGCTCAACAAGGTAAGATACAACGATTTCGCGCCCCGCATCGGCATCGCCTATTCGCCGGATTCGAAAACCGTCATTCGCGCAGCCTACGGCATCTTCTACGTGCAGGACAATGCCAACTCGATGTATTTCGACATGGCGCGGAACCTCGGCGTCCGTCTCACCCTCACCGCCCAAACAGGCGGCGACACCTGGAGCCAGGGCTCGGGTTCTCTCTCGGGCCTTCCGGACACGTATGCGAACGCCGTCACTCCGCCAGGCGCCGGCGGTGCGGGACCGGCCTTCCCGCCGCCGTATGCCTTCGGCAGCGATTACAATCACTACACTTCTTACACCGAGCAGTACCTGTTCAACATACAACGCCAGGTGGGGTCTGACTGGGCCTTTGAATTGGGTTATCTGGGATCGGAGAGCCATCACCTCTATGGTTTCCAGAACACCAACGAGGCCCCTCCCGGAATCGGCAACGTCATCACCCGCCTGCCGTTCGCCGACTATGGAGTGATCCAGTGGGTCGCCGACGGTATGAACGCACACTATAATGCGCTCTCCTTCCAGGCCACCCGGCATTTTAGTCAGGGCATGAGCGTGATCAGCAATTACACCTGGTCTAAATCGCTGGATGACTCCAGCGGCATCCGCGTGCAGAATTATGACGAGCTCTTCCCCCAGAACAGCTATTGCGTCCGATGCGACTACGGACTCTCGTCGTTCGACGTCGAGCAGCGCTGGATCACTTCGGTGCTCTATGATCTGCCAGTCGGCAAAGGGAAGACCCTCAACATCGCCAATCCATTCCTGAACGCAATCATAGGCGGATGGGAAATGGGCGGAACGTGGACGCTGCAAAGCGGCCTGCCCCAGGTCCTTACGATCGGCGGCAAGGACAACTCGGGAACGAACGAAGGCGGAGACCGGCCCCAGTACCTCGGCGGGTCCATTTACGCGCCGAACAAGAGCGCCTCCGATTGGCTCAACCGGGCGGCGTTTGCCGTCGCTCCCCCAGGGCAGTTCGGTGACTTCGGACGGAACGTCGCCATTACACCGGGAATCGCCGACCTCGATGCCGAATTACACAAATCCTTCATCATGCCGTACAACGAACATCACATGTTGACCCTCCGCTTTGAGGGATTCAATGTGCTCAACCATCCGGCCTTCGGAGCGCCGGCCGGCAGCATCCTTTCGGGCGCCCCCGTTGCCGGCGCGGCCTCCAACGCCGCACGCCTCGGATTCGGAGTCATCAACAGCCTCCTCCCCACCATCCCCATGCGCCAGTTACAACTCGGAATCAAATACGAATTCTGAGCGCATAGGAGCCGCGGGCGTCAAATGACGCCCGCGGGGACTCTCCGGCCTAACCGGGACACGCGAGCCGGCGGCGCAGGTCGGCTCGATGCAGGCGCGCCGCCGCCTCGCACAGATCCCGCAAAACAATCTCGCAGTGGGGATTGAGCACGGGTCCGTGCAGGCCGGCAGCGGCCGCGCAGCCCTTCGAATCCAGCCCGCTCCGATAAAGCTTCAGCAAACCGGCAAACAGCTTGCGGTCCCCGGTCGCGAGCATTCCCTGCGCAAGAGCTACAGCAGCGTCCTCACCCCGCTCCTGCGCCAGATACGCGCCGGCCATCTCCTCGTATGCCCCGCTGTTCGCCGGATCGATGCTCTGCGCCTGCCGGGCGGCCTCCAGCGCCTGCGGCGGCCGGCCCAAACGCAAGTAAATCGACGCCAGCGTCCGGTAACCCTCGGCCGCGCTCGACGGAACCGGGCTCGTGATCCCGTGCTGCCGCGCGTAAGCCGCCCGCGAAGCCGCGTCGATGGCAATCGAGCGCAGCGCCAGCTTGGCCGCTTCGTCGTACTCCGCCCGCGCATCGCCCCCAGCCAGCGTGTCACCCTTCACCCGATGGCACACCGCCGCAAGATTCCAGGGACCCGCTGTATCCAATTCGTCCGGCAGCCCCGCCAGGATCGCCACGCTTCGATCCGCCTCGGCCGCCGCGCGCGCGGCCTCCCGATGCGGCGCCTCCGCCGCAAGCAGTTCAGCCGCCAGCAGCCGGTGAAATTTGAAACTGCGCGGAGCGGCTTGAACCCCGGCAACGGCCATCGTTTTGTCGTCGGTCCAGTCGAAGTTACGTATCCAGGTTCGTAGGGCGAATCCCCCCGCGATCGCGCCGGCGCAAAGCGCAATCACCGCCCCCGAAATTCGGAAGCGCCTGCCCGGAGAACTACCGGCCTTGTCGATCGACAGGATCACCGCGGCCACCACCCCGACAAGGGGCAGATACAACAAACGCTCCGCCATCGTCGTGCCAATCGGAAACAACAGGTTCGAGGCCGGTAACAAATTGAGGAATGCGTAGCCCGCGAAGAAAAAAGCCACACGGTCGCGCTTCCAGAGAATCGCCGCAAGCACCAGCGCGCCGGCTACCGCAAGCCAGCAAATCCAGTCTCCAGGACTGCCGTTCGCCAGCGGGACCTCCGAATACGAGTAGTCCGCCGAGAGTTTCACCGGCCAGAACGTAAGCCACAAATACCGCGCCAGAACCTTCAGCGCCGTGAGCCGGCCGATCCAGAAACCGGCGCCGGCAATCGGATTGTCGGTAAACGGATACTCCGCGGGCAGTGAAGACTTGAGCACCTCCGCGCGCTGCCACAGCATCATCCCCACTGGAACCAGCGTGGCCAGACAGCCCGCCCACATTCTCCGCCACTGTCGTCCGCAAGCCAGCTCGTAGAGAACAATCACCGGGACGATCACGACGGCGCTTTCCTTCGAAAACACCCCGGCCGCGGTCGAGGCCGCCAATCCACAGAGCAATACGCCGCGGCGCCATCCACTGGTTTCGGTGCTTTTCAGATACAAAAGAAAAGCGCTCAATTCGGCCGCGCCGGCCAGCAGGTCCGCCCGCCCAACGATGTTGGTCACCGACTCGGTCAATACCGGATGCACCGCCCACAGCATCGCGATCGCAAACGCGATCCGCAAGGCGCGCTCCCGCCCTTTGAGCATTCGCAACACCAGCGCGAAGACAAGAAGCACGTTGGCCACGTGCAGCAGGAGATTGATCCAGTGATAACCGGCCGGATGATTGCCGTTTCCCAGAATCGTGTAGTTAAGTAGATAGGAAAGCGTAGTAAGTGGACGGTAAAGCCCGCTCTCCCCGTTCGGCCACCAATAAGTGTGGTGGAGAATCAGATCGAAGTTAGCCGCACTCGCCGATTGAAGGCGCGGATCTTCCAGCACCAGCGTCTTGTTATCGAGCGCGAATCCGGCCGAAAACGAATTTGCGTACGCGAGCAGCGTCGCGAGACCCAACACCAGAACCGCCGGGAGCCAATGGCGCCGCCCGTCGCGCACAACCGTTTCCGGCGCGGAATCCGGGCGAGCCTCGGGCAATTTCGCGGCCGGCGCCCGCCTCTTCCTGCGCTTCATCGCGTCTCATGCTATCAGCTTCGGTCGCTCCCCAAACTCCCCCGCCGGACATTGGACAATTCCGGACACTCCGCCACCCCCTTGCTCAACTAAAAATATCGGCGTAGCATACTTCTCACGAACCCTTGAAAGGAGCACCCGCGATGGAACTGCAAGATTCGATTCAGCAAATTCTTTCGGGGAAAACCGGCCCGGTCTGGACCGCCGAGCCCTATATGACCGTCTACGACGCCCTCGAACGCATGGCCGAAAAGGAGGTCGGCGCGCTTCCGGTCCTCGCAGGCGGTGTCCTCGTCGGCATGCTCAGCGAGCGCGACTACGCGCGCAAAGTCATCCTCCGCGGCCGCGCCTCGCGCGAAACCCTCGTCGCCGACATCATGATGACGCCGCCGCTCACCGTGAGCCCCGAAGCCACCGTCGATGAGTGCATGCGCCTGATGACCGAACATCGCGTCCGCCACCTCGCCGTAATCGAGGACGGCCAACTCAAAAGCGTCATCTCCATCGGCGACCTCGTCAACTGGATGATCCACTCCCAGCGCCAGACCATCCGCCACCTGAGCGAATACATCTCCGGCGCCTACCCCGGCTGACCCACGCCTCAATCCCGGCACCCCGCGCCTCGAACGGTAAAATCGGAATTGCATGCTGGTTCTGTGCCTGCTCGCCCTTCTCCCCGTTACCGCGCCCGGAGCCAATATCCCTTCGCTCCGCCAGGCCCGCGACCAACAGGATCGCGCCGCCCTCGCCCGCATCGCCGCCCAGCGCAGCGACGCCGCCGCGAAAACCCCAACTGACGCAAAAGCCCAGTACAGCGCCGCCCTCGCCGCCTCCTACGTCGCCGAGGTCGCCCAGGAACTCCACGACAAGTCCGGAGCCTACGCCGCCGCCGTCTCCGGCATGCCCTTCGCCGAACGCGCCGTCGCCCTCAAACCCGATTCATCCGAATTCAACCGCATCCTCGGCACCCTCTGCGGCCAGGCCATCTCCGGCAACGGCCTCGCCGCCCTCAAGTACGGCAAATGCGCCCTCGAAAACGTCAACAAAGCCATCGAACTCGACCCCAAATCCTCCGGCGCCTATGTCAGCCGGGGCGTCGGCAACTTCTACCTCCCACCCGCCTTCGGTGGCGGCGTCGACGTCGCCCTCAAGGATTTTCAAAAAGCCATCGAACTGAACCCGCGCTCGGCCGAAGCCTATATCTGGCTCGGCGTCGCCCAGCGCAAAGCCAACCGCCCCGCCGATGCCCGCAACGCCTTCGAGAAAGCCCTGGAACTGAACCCCAACCGCCTCTGGGCTCGCCAACAACTCGACAAAACTCCCCGCCCATGACGCCCGCCAAATGACCGCGGACCTCCTCCGCAAACGAATCCTCGAAGCCGCCGCCATCCTCGCGGTCACGCTCCTCACTTACTCGTTCCCCGGCCACACGTATCTTCAGTCCGACACCCAGATCTATGTGCCCATGTTCGAGCACATAGAAAACCCCTCCGCCCTCGCCCGCGACCTAAGCGCCACCCGCCCCCATCTTACTTTCACCATCTACGACGAAGTAACTCGCGCCGTGCGCCATCTGTTCGGAACCACATGGCGCCGCTCCCTCCAAATCCAGCAGTTCCTCTTTCGCGCCGCCGGCGTCTGGGGCCTGTATCTTCTCTCGATCGCCCTCGGCCTCGAACGCCGCTGGGCCCTCCTGGCCGCCGCCTGGGTCTCCCTCGGAGCCGTCATCGCCGGCCCGGCCGTCTTAAGCATCGAATACGAACCCGTCCCCCGCGGCTTCGCTCTCGGCCTCACCCTCCTCGCCCTCGGCCTCGAGGCGAACGTTTACACCGTCGCCGCCGGATCCGCCCTAGCCCTCGCCCTGCTCTACCACGCCCCCACCGCCGCCCCCATGCTCGCCCTGTTCCTCATCTGGATCATCCGCCAGAAACGTTGGGCCGCGTTCATCCCCCTCGCCGCCGGCGCAATCGTCCTCGCCCTCGCCGCCGCCCTCCAACCCGGCCAGACCGAGCATCAAACCTTCTTCGCCTTCCTCGATCCCGCCCTCGCCGCCCTCCAGCGCATCCGCGCCCCCTACAATTGGGTCTCCGCCTGGGGCCCAAAGATCTTTTGGGAATATCCGCTCCTCTTCGTCCTTGCCGTCGCCGCCCTTCGCCGCCTCAAACCGCCCGAAGTCGTCCGCTGGTTCGCCGGCGGCCTCGCCCTTCTCGGCCTCCTCAGCATCCCCGCCTCGTGGCTCCTCCTCGAACGCCTCCGCTGGGCGCTCATGCCCCAGTTCCAGCCCGCCCGCGCCGCCCTCTTCGTCGAACTCCTCGCCGTCGCCCTCTCCGCCTGCGCCGCCGCCCGCGCCGGTGCCGACCGCCGCTACCTCGAGTCCCTCCTCTGGCTCATCCCCGTCTTCGCCGCGCCCCAGCAAGGCCGCCTCCTCGACCTCGTCTGGCCCGGCTTCACCGATCCTCTCCTCGCCCGCCGCCTCGCCGTCACCCTCGCCTGCGCGGCCATGGCCGCCGCCTTCCTCACCCTCCGCTCCCGCCTCTGGACCTGGCCCGCCGCCGCCCTCTTCACCCTCGCCACCTTCTTCGCCATCCCCCAATTCGGCCGCGTCTCGAACTATCCCTCGCTCGAAACCCCCGAACTTCAGGCCCTCATCAACTTCGCCCACTACAACACCCTGCCCGGCGCCGTCTTCCTTTTCCCGGCCGCCGGCCACCGGCTCGAACCCGGCATCTTCCGCGCCGAAGCCGTCCGCACCGTCTACGTCGACTGGAAAGTCGGCGGCCAGGCCAACTACTATCGCGACCTCGCGTTCGAATGGTGGAGCCGCTGGAGCGCCCTCATGGACCCCGCCCAAACCTCCAACCCGCCGCTCCCCGTCGACGCCCCGCCCGGCCCCAGCCTCCGCGGCCGCGGCATCGATTACGTCGTCCTCCCGGCAACCGCCCACCCCGCGGGCTGGCGCCCCATTTACACAAACGGAGCCTACGCTATG
>JAJYKC010000146.1 GCA_021788955.1 Acidobacteriota bacterium | reverse complement strand
GCAATGGGAAGTACGCTCGTGGCAGGGAGGGAATTCACGTGGGAGGATACGTTCGACAAGCGCTCCGTCGCGATGCTGACCGAAAACACGGCTCGCGAAGTATGGGGCAGCCCACAGGCGGCGGTGGGGAAACGGATCCGGGATGCGACGAACAAAGACTGGCGTGAGGTCGTGGGCGTGATAGCGGATATGCGCGACGACGGGGTGGATCAAAAAGCTCCGACGGAGGTGCTATGGCCGCTTCGGATGAGCAACTTCGCCGCGGATAAGGACTTCGTAAGGCGCGACCTGGCATACGTCATTCGCAGTAGCAGGACAGGCTCACAAGGATTTCTCGACGACGTCCGGCGAGCCGTGTGGGCCGTGGATCCGAACCTCCCGCTGGCCGATGTGAGAACACTCGATCAGATCTACGCCCGCTCGATGGCGCGGACGTCGTTCACACTGGTCATGCTCGCGATTGCCGGAGCGATGGCGTTATTGCTGGGAATCGTCGGATTGTACGGTGTAATTTCGTATTCGGTTTCGCAGCGGCAAAGGGAGATTGGCATCCGCGTGGCGCTGGGCGCGAGACCGGCAGAGGTCGGAACACTGTTTGTCCGGCAGGGATTGATGTTAGCCGGTTTGGGGACTGCGTTCGGGGTAGTGGCAGCCTTGATCTTCACGCATTGGCTTGCCTCATTGCTGTTTGGTGTCAGCGCGCTCGACCCGGTGACGTTCATGCTCGCACCTTTGGGCCTCCTCGTTGCAGCTGCTGCCGGGAGTTATGTGCCGGCTCTCCGCGCGTTGAAGGTGGACCCGGTAGAAGCTTTGCGATCCGAGTAATGGCCCGCTTAGCGGAACTGGGCTTCGAGAGCGTCGAATCGGCGCCGGAGTTCGGCGACTTCGTCACGTAGACCGCGCACTTCATCTTCCAGCCGTTCGATTGTGACGTTTGACGGCGAAGCGACGTCCAAGTCCGCTACGGACTCGGGCTGCGGCTCGCCGGAAAGTAAGTGGGCAAAGCGTGCCTCCTTCTGGCCCGCCTGGCGCGGCAGCTTCACCGTAAGCGGCATTGCCGGCCAGGCGGCGAGCCGGTCTAACGTAGACGAGGTTTCATCAAGGTCGGCAAAATGGTAGAGCCGCTCCGAGCGGTCCTTGATTTCGCCAAGCGTCTGCGGACCGCGCAGCAGAAGGACGGCCACAACGGCGAGTTCACGTCGGCCCAGGTTCAGCGTTTCCGAGATCCGCTGGCCGTATTTCGCGACGCGGCTGCCCCCGGTGATCGTGATGGCCAGGCCTTTCGCACGCAGGCGAAGGATGGCGTCGGAGACGTCATCGTCGGTGTAGTTCACTACAGGATGGCGGTTCGATTTCTGATTGCAGGCGTTGACCAGCGCGTTCAGCGAGAGCGGGTAGTATTCAGGTGTGGCGGCTTCCTTCTCGACGAGGGCGCCAAGGACACGCACTTCGACCGGATCGAGCAGTTCCATAGGGTTCCTTCCTTAGTTTAGGCGGGGTGGCTGGGATCGATCCAGGGCGTCGGGCTCGGTTCTTCCGGACTGGGGATGTCCAAGTTGACAACAATGGGTTCCTGGCCGCTTCGAACCACAACCGCTTCGACGGGGAAGCGCGGGTCTGCGTTCAGTTCCTGATGCGGGACAAACGGCGGAACGAACACGAAATCGCCGGGGCCAGCCTCATCCACGAACTCGAGATGGTTGCCCCAGCGCAGACGTGCCCGGCCTTTCACGATGTAGAGGACCGTTTCAAGTTCACCGTGGTGATGGGCGCCGGTCTTGGCGTTTGGAGCGACGATGACCGTTCCGGCCCATAGTTTCTGCGCCCCGGCTGTGGCTGTGGTGATGGAGGCGGCGCGGGACATGCCCGGTGTTTGTGGCGTATTCGGATCGAGTTGGCCGGCGCGGACGATGCGAATGCCGTGGCGTTGCCAGTCCTGAGAATCGTTGGTGTGCATGTGTAACTAAAGATATCGCGGCAGACCACCTGGATCCCCTGGATCCCCTGGATCCCCTTCCACCCGACACAAGAATCGAGTAGCATGAGGGCTGTGCCAACTCAAAAAGTTCCGCTGGAAGCGAGCAGACGTCAGCTCCCGCAGGGAGCCAGAATCGTCGGAGCACCACAGGTGGCAGAGCAGATCGAGGTGACCGTGGTGGTGAGGCGGAAGGCGCCGCTGCCTCCGCCGGGTACTGCGCCCCAACGCATGAGTAGGGAGCAGTTTGCGGGCGCGTACGGCGCGAGTCCGGCGGACATCGCCAACGTGGAGCAGTTTGCCGTCTCCGAGGGGCTCCGGGTTGTAAGTTCGAACCTGGCGCGGCGAACCGTGGTTCTCGCCGGTACAGTAGCCGCAATGCAGCAAGCGTTCGGAGTGGAGTTGGTTACTGTCGAACACGAGGGAAAACAGTTTCGCGCACGAGGCGGGCAAGTGCAAATTCCCGCCAACCTTCACGGCGTCATCGAAGCAGTCCTTGGGCTTGACAACCGTCCCCAGGCAAAGCCGAAGCTCCGGCCCCGTCCAATGGGAATCGCGCCTCGGGCCGCGGGCGATATGTCTTATACACCGCTGCAGGTGGCGCAACTCTATAACTATCCCACCGCCGGGAACGGCGCGGGACAGACGATCGCAATTATTGAGTTAGGTGGGGGATACAGCGATTCCGATCTTAGTTCGTATTTTTCGGGCTTAGGAATAAATCCGGCGCCCAAGGTGACAGCGGTTGGCGTGGAAGGAGGCAAGAACCAGCCGACGGGTGACCCGACCAGCGCCGACGGCGAGGTTCTGCTGGACATCGAGGTCGCTGGAGCCATAGCGCCAGGCGCGTCGATTGTCGTGTACTTCACGCCAAACACCGATCAGGGTTTCCTCGACGCCATCACGACGGCAATACACGATACTGCAAATGAACCGTCCGTAATTTCGATCAGTTGGGGCGGGCCGGAATCGAGTTGGACGCAGCAGTCGATGCAGTCCTACGACCAGGCATTCCAGGACGCGGCGACCCTGGGCGTAACCGTATGCGTCGCCGCTGGCGACAATGGGTCGACCGACGGCGTGAGTGACGGCCAGCAACATGTTGACTTCCCGGCCTCGAGCCCTCATGTGCTCGCTTGCGGTGGCACGAGACTGCTTTCGAACTCTGGCGCAATCACCAGCGAGACAGTCTGGAACGATGGACCGGGGCAAGGCGCGACAGGCGGCGGAGTGAGTGAAATTTTCGCATTGCCCGCGTTCCAGGCCAACGCTGGCGTGCCGGTGTCTGTGAACCCCTCTAGCTTCGCGGGCCGTGGCGTGCCCGATGTGGCGGGGGATGCGGACCCGGTCACGGGGTACCAGATATTGGTGGACGGCCAGAGTGGCGTGGTCGGCGGAACGAGTGCCGTGGCGCCGCTGTGGGCCGCTCTCGTGGCGCTCATGAACCAACAGACTGGGCGTGCACTGGGGTACTTGAATCCGGCTGTCTACGCGCTTTCGGCTTCGAGTGAGGCATTCAATGACATCACGTCAGGTAACAACGGCGCTTACTCTGCCGGGCCGGGATGGGACGCCTGCACTGGGCTGGGAAGTCCCAATGGCGCAAACCTGCTGCGAGCGTTGACGACTCCGCCGGCGGGCTCTTGATTCGGTTCCTCAGCGCTGGCAGCCGGGGCAGTAGTAAGTTGATCGGGCGCCTTGCGTGATGCGGCGGATGCTCCTGTCGCAGCGCAGGCAACGTTCGCCCACGCGGCCGTACACACTCAACTGAAACCCGGCAGTCTCTATGAAATGTCCGGGCGCCGCATAAGTGATCTCCGCATGAGAGGTAGCTGCCTGCAACGTCTCCTGGATCGCGGTATGTAAGCGTTCGAGACGAGCGAAGCTCAGACCGTTCATCTTTCGCGCCGGATCAATGCGGGCGGCAAAGAGAATTTCAGCCGCATAGATGTTGCCGATACCTGCAATGGCGGCTTGATTCATCAGGAAGAGCTTCGCCGGAAGACGGCTCCGGCGGGCTGCGGATGCCAGCAAAGCGGGAGTGAACTGCGGCGAGAGTGGTTCCGGTCCAAGCGAACGGTTGAGCGCTTCAAGCCCTTTGGCATCGAGCAACTCAACGCGGCCCAACGCGCGTGGGTCGGTGAACAGGATGCCCGCGCGCTTATCAAACTCGAAGATGAGCCGGGTGGTAAGCGGGAATAACCGGACGTCATGACATGGCACGAGGTCGCCGGTCATCCGAAGGTGGATGCGGACGGCGGAGTCGTCGAAATGAAAGAGTAAGTTCTTGGCCCGGCGCGAGACACATGTTATCGAGCGGCCTGTAACGAATCGCTCAATCTGTCGTGCGGACCCGGTAGGAACAATGCGCGGGCGGAGAAAATGGGCTGCGACAACGGTCCGGCCGAGGGCGAAAGGCTCAATACGGCGCCGGACCGCCTCAACCTCCGGTAACTCAGGCACGCCTATCTCCGGATGACAAGGTAGGACAGACTATCCCACTTCGGACCGGCGTTTTCATTTTCGGTGACATCGAGAACGTCTCCTCAGGCGCGTTCGAGCAAGCGAAAAACGCGGGATTGTGGTTGGGCGTGCATTTCCAGATAACAATGCGGGCGGCGGAGGAGCGAGCAGAGATAGCTGTAGGCAAGCTCGGCCCGGCGCTGAGCACGTTCCGTGAGGTTCCCGCGGGCGCGACTTGGGAGTTGGAACAGCAGCGCTCCACCCGGCGCGAGGAGACGCAACATTTCGCGAAGATAACCGCGGCTCCAACGGGGGGACATGTGCTGTAGCGTGATATTGGAATAAATGAAGTCCAAAGAGGCGGAGGGGAGCAGGGCGAGGTCGGGCCGGGTATTGACGAGGTACTCGCATCGCCCGCCGGCGCGGTTGTGGCTGCGGGCGAGTTCTATCATGGGGGCGGAGATATCGACGCCAATGACCTCTTCAAAGTGGCGCGCCAGGGCTTGAGTAAGGCGGCCCGCGCCACAACCGAAATCGAGTGCGCGGCCACGCGCCAAGACTGGGTATATGCGGTCGAGATAACCCATAACGCCCTGGATCTCGGCAATCCCGGTCGAAAAGAACTCATCGACATCCCAGCGGTTGCCGGTCTTCCCGGGAGCGGTCAGGATGGCCCAATACGGGTCGCGCTCGGCGAGGAACGTCCACTGGCGTTCAACTGCCCGCAGGCTCATGGATTTATTATCGCGGAACGCCCGGCGGAAAGCGGCCGGGGGTTCGTGTTGTAGAATGGAAAAGTCGAGCCACCCTAGCTCAGTTGGTAGAGCGGCTGATTCGTAATCAGCAGGTCGCCGGTTCAAGCCCGGCGGGTGGCTCCATAGAATCAATCACTTCCCGTCCCTGCTCCAAAAATCGTTGTTCAAAATTGTTCAATTGGCCGGCCGGTCTGTCTTAGGCGGCCGTTTTAGGAGCGAGTCGAGCGACTCAACCGCGGCACGGACACTTTCGGGCACTTCCTTGATGTAGTGTTCAAGAGTCGTCTTTGCCGTCGTGTGCCGGAGGTGGGCCTGGACGTCCTTCACGGATGCAAATTGCGCCATGTGGGTCGAGCAGGTTCGGCGGAGGACTTGGTGGTTAATACCTGCCAGCCCGATCCGTTTGCCAGCAGACTGTAGGACCCGCTTCAGGTAGTTGTTGGTGGAAATTGCCGTTCCCCTGTCTGAAGGAAACACGAAGGCCTCTGGACGGGTGTCCTCACTATTTGACCTCCACCAATCGAGCTCCGTGGCGAGGGACGACGGCATCCACACGAACGATTTGCTGGCTTTGGTCTTCGTCGCACCTTCGTGCCCGTCGACGACGCTGGAGTCTACTCTGATCCGATGGCATTCGACGTCGTTCCATCGCAGTGCGAACAGTTCGCCGGGTCGAAGCCCAAGGATCAGGAACATCCTGACGATCAGGCGGTCGCGATTCGACAGAGCCGCTAAGAGAGATGGGACCTCGTCCTCGTCCAGATGGCGTTCGCTCTTCTCTTTCGAAGACGGAGGAACGATCAACCGCCGGGCATGATTCTTCTCGATGTAATCGAGTTCGAGAGCTTCATTCAGTATTGACTGCAGGTAGACTCTCACCTTCGAGAGCACGCTCTGCGAATAGCTCGGCGCAAGCTCGTTCAGGTAGATCTGCAGCACGAACTTGTTCAGGTCTTTCAGAGGCACATCTCCGAAGCGTTTGAGGATGTAGTTCTCGATGAAACGCTTCGTCTTCGGCCGGCTCGCCTGCTTCCAAAGCTGCTCTTTCAGCGGCAGGAACCGCTCTTGATAGAACCACCGTAACGTGACTTCTGGGGACGCGGCGCCGGGAGTGTGACAAACTCGTTCGATGATTCCGCGTAGCTTTTCCCTCGCCTGCTGCCTGGTCATTGCATTCTTCAAACCAAGCGTCACGGACTTGTGTGCGCGCTTCTCGCCGTCTGGCAATTGCTGATAAACGTAGTAGTACCCACGCCATTTCTTGACGTGTTTTCCTACTTCCTCGACTCGTCCTTCCTGGTACCTCTCCCGTCCCATACGCTGGCC